>JANOYJ010000365.1:0-1963 GCA_031428815.1 Phyllobacterium sp. | reverse complement strand
GGTCACTGCCGAGTTGAACCCGCCTGACAGCGCCAACCCCGAAGATGTCTACGAACGCGCCCGCATTTTTGACGGCTGGGTTGATGCGATCAACGCCGTCGATGCCTCCGGTGCCAATTGCCACATGTCCTCCGTCGGCATCTGCGCACTGTTGACCCGCATGGGTTATGCGCCGATCATGCAAATCTCCTGTCGCGACAAGAACCGCATCGCCATCCAAGGCGACGTGCTCGGCGCGGCTGCCATGGGCGTCGCCAACATCCTGTGCCTCACCGGCGATGGCGTGCAAGGCGGCGACCAGCCGGGCGCAAAGCCGGTCTTCGACCTTGATTCGATGTCACTGCTTGAGACGATCAAAATCATGCGCGATGAGGCGAAATTCCTGTCGGGCCGCAAGTTGACAACCCCGCCCCCGGTCTTCCTCGGCGCGGCGATCAACCCGTTTGCACCGCCCTATGATTTTCGTCCCCTGCACTTTGCCAAGAAAATCCGCGCCGGAGCGCAATTCGTCCAAAGCCAGTATTGCTATGATGTACCAATGTTCCGCGAATTCATGAAGCGCTCCTGTGACATGGGCCTTGATGACCAATGTTTCGTCCTCGTCGGCGTCGGGCCGCTGGCTTCCGCCAAAACCGCCCGTTGGATGCGCTCGAATGTGCCGGGCGTGCATATTCCTGATGCCATCATCAAGCGGCTTGAAGGCGCGGCCGACCAGAAGGAAGAAGGTAAGCGCATCTGCATCGACATCATAAATGAGACCAAGGAAATCCAAGGTGTGCATGGCGTTCACGTCATGGCCTACCGGCAGGAAGAATATGTCGCGGAAATCGTCCATGAATCCGGCATTCTGAAAGGCCGCCGTCCTTGGCAGCGTGAAGCGCGTCAAGACGAGGCCGGTGTCGTCCAACGCCTTGATACACTCCTCGCCCGCAAGGAAATCCTGCCGGAAAACATGGCGGCCAAGGCCGTGCATGCCGAGTAGTTTTTGTTTGCTGCAATTCGCATAATCATATAAACAAGTCTTTATATCTTTCGGAGAATTCCTATGACCCGTACCATCGTCGCCTCCGCCACCCGCGAAATCATCATTGGTTTCGACCAACCCTTCTGCGTCATTGGCGAGCGGATCAACCCGACAGGGCGCAAGAAACTCGCCGCTGAAATGCAGGCCGGAAATTTCGACACCGTCATCCGCGATGCCCTCGAACAGGTTGCGGCGGGTGCCACCATGCTCGACGTCAATGCCGGTGTAACTTCCGTCAACCCGAACGAGACCGAGCCGGGGCTTTTGGTTCAGACCATGCAAATCGTGCAAGGTTTGGTCGATGTGCCGCTCTCGATTGATAGCTCCGTCAGCGCCGCCATCGAAGCCGCGTTGAAAGTCGCCAAGGGCCGCCCGCTGGTCAATTCCGTCACTGGCGAAGAGGAAAAACTCGAAGCCATCTTGCCGCTGTGCAAAAAATACGATGTGCCGGTCGTCGCGATCTCCAATGACGAAACCGGCATATCGATGGACCCGGACGTTCGCTTTGCCGTCGCCAAGAAAATCGTCGAACGCGCGATGGATTATGGCATCAAGCCCTACGACATCGTGGTCGATCCGCTGGTCATGCCAATCGGCGCGCTGGGCGATGCGGGACGTCAGGTTTTCGCCCTCCTCTATCGCCTGCGCAATGAGCTGAAGGTCAACACGACCTGCGGCCTGTCCAACATTTCCTTCGGCCTGCCGCACCGGCACGGCATCAACGCCGGATTTATCCCCATGGTCATTGGCGCAGGCATGACCTCCGCAATCATGAACCCCTGCCGCCCGCAGGAAATGGAAGCCGTGCGCGCTGCCAACGTGCTCAATGGCACGGACCCGTCATGCGAACAGTGGATCAAGACCTACCGCGATTATGCTCCGGCAGCCCCGGGTGCTGCGCCCGCCCCTGCCGCCGCGCCATCAGCCGGTGGACGAAGG
>JANOYJ010000364.1:0-19448 GCA_031428815.1 Phyllobacterium sp. | reverse complement strand
ACCGATCCCTTCGACGTGGCCGGGATTATCTCGAATGCCCGCAGTATCAACCAAATTAACCCGATAGCCGTCGATATCAAGCCGAACTTCTACTAAATCTCGCGTCGTGCCCGCTTCTTCGGCAATGATAGAGACATCCCGTCCCGCCAGCGCATTCATCAAACTGGATTTTCCGGCGTTCGGCGCACCGAGAATAACAACGTCTAACCCGCTTCGAACAATCTCCCCTCGATGAGCAGAATTAATATGAAATGTAATATCTTCCGCCAACAAGTCCATATCCGTCCAGTTGACGCTGGCGATGGATCCCGGAACATCGTCTTCATCAGAAAAATCAATCTCCGCCTCAATCATAGCCCGCGCATGAATAAGACGCTTACGCCAGCCATCATATAAATGACGTTGCCCACCCTCAGCGTTCAAAAGTGCCTGCGCTCTCTGCGCCTCAGTTTCAGCGGCGATTAGATCGGACAGTCCCTCCGCTTCAGTGAGGTCAATCTTTCCGTTCATAAACGCCCGGCGCGTAAACTCCCCCGCTTCAGCGGCACGCAAACCGTCCATCGAGCCTAGGGCGTTAAGGCAAGCCGATACAGTCGCTACACCGCCGTGCAAATGAAACTCGGCGCAATCCTCACCCGTAAAACTCTGCGGGCCACGAAAAAATAACACCAAACCATGATCGATTAAGCCGCCGTCGGTAGAAAAAATCTTCGATACCGCCGCCATGCGCGGCAAAGGTACCGAACCAATCATCCTATCCAAAACGAAGCGCACCTGTGGCCCGGAAAGTCGAACAATAGCGACGCCCGAGGGAAGTCGCCCGCTGGAAAGCGCGAAAATAGTGTCCCGGAAAAGGGGCTGTGTCATTAAGAATACCGACAGAAATGCGTTCGTGACTGTGCAACATATCAAAAGCGAAAACCTGTCAAATTGTCTCCACCAAGCGCCAACAACCAAGCACTAAAGATAAATTCGTCGGCTAACTAATAAAAAGCCGCAAGATTGACAAATAAATCTAAGACAATTCAGAACGTCAGGTATTCATAGAATCAAAGAATTCCGCGTTACCCTTCGTCTGCTTCAGCTTGTCGATCAAAAATTCAATCGCGTCTGTCGTACCCATGGGGGCGAGAATCCGGCGCAAAACGAAGATCTTCTGCAGGTCCTGCTTCGGAACAAGCAGCTCTTCCTTTCGCGTGCCAGACTTGAGAATATCCATAGACGGGAAGATGCGCTTATCAGCGACCTTGCGGTCAAGCACGATTTCGGAATTGCCCGTGCCCTTAAACTCTTCGAAAATCACTTCGTCCATCCGGCTGCCGGTATCAATCAAAGCGGTAGCAATGATGGTCAGCGAACCGCCCTCCTCAATGTTACGGGCCGCACCAAAGAAACGTTTTGGACGCTGCAAGGCATTGGCATCAACGCCACCGGTCAAAACTTTTCCCGACGACGGAACAACAGTATTGTAGGCACGACCGAGCCGGGTGATCGAATCAAGCAAAATCACCACATCGCGACCGTGTTCAACGAGCCGCTTGGCCTTTTCAATCACCATTTCCGCAACTTGAACATGGCGCTGCGCCGGTTCATCGAATGTCGACGAAACCACTTCGCCCTTCACCGAGCGCTGCATATCCGTCACTTCTTCCGGCCGCTCATCAATCAGCAGCACAATCAGATAACACTCAGGATGGTTCGCAGTGATGGAATGGGCAATATTTTGCAGCAACACTGTTTTACCCGTGCGCGGTGGCGCTACGATCAGACCACGTTGGCCTTTCCCAATTGGCGCAACAAGATCAATCACACGGGCCGACAAATCCTTAGTCGTCGGATTTTCTATTTCCATCTTGAAGCGCTCATTCGGATAAAGCGGCGTCAAATTGTCAAAATGGGTTTTATGTTTGATCTTTTCCGGGTCTTCAAAGTTAATAGTATTGACCTTCAGCAGCGCGAAATAGCGCTCGCCTTCTTTAGGTCCCCGGATTGGTCCCTCTACTGTATCGCCGGTCTTCAGTGAGAAGCGGCGAATCTGCGACGGAGAAATGTAAATATCGTCGGGTCCCGGCAGATAATTCACATTGGCGGAACGTAGAAAGCCAAAACCATCCATGAGAAGTTCGACGACGCCTTCGCCGATAATCTCAACTTCTTGCGAGGCAAGGCTCTTGAGAATCGCAAACATCAGCTCTTGCTTGCGCATCGTGGAGGCATTTTCGACCTCAAGCGATTCCGCAAAGGCGAGAAGATCAGTCGGGCTTTTGCTTTTGAGAGCTTGTAGTTTCATTTCCTGCATCGGTGCGGAACTCTTAAATAACGGGGGAAGGGGTAGGACAAACACAGTATTTCAGCCGAAGCGGCGAAGGATTGTGTTTCATGCCTGTATGAAGATAATTTGCTTTAGTCTCTCGTAAGCAAGAGAGCAAGCACGATCTTTAATCAATATTTCGAAATTCTCAATGCAGCGTTAAGCATCAAAACGGCTTCACAATCACCAGAATAACGATGCCGATCATCAGAGCGGTCGGCACCTCGTTCATTATGCGCCAGTGGCGGGCAGGCTTGGTATTTTTATCCTCAGCAAACATCCGGACAGATTTCGAAATATAACCATGCACAGCGGACATCGCGATTACCAAACCGAATTTCATATGGAGCCATCCGCCAGAAAACTGAAACCCGCGCCATGCGAGCCAAAGCCCGACGACCCAAGTTACCATCATCGCCGGATTAATGATGGCCCTCAGCAGGCGCCGCTCCATAATCTTGAACGTCTCGGATTGAACCGAACCCATGTCAGCGTCAGAATGGTACACAAAAAGGCGCGGTAAATAGAGCATGCCCGCCATCCAAGAAATAACGGCGATCACATGCAACGCCTTCATCCAAGGATAGAACATGATAGGGTCAATAACATACACCAGAACAATCAGTACGATAAGGATCGCAATGCTCACCAGAGCGCGCTTCAATGCATCACTCATCCCTGCCGCACCCTTCTGACCATTTGCTCAACATGCGCAATTGGAGCCTCTGGCGTAATGCCATGGCCGAGATTAAAAATCAGCGGGCCGGAACCGAGCATTTCCAGTACCCGATCAACACCCTCATCCAAAGCCCGGCCACCGGCAACAACCCGCAAGGGATCAAGATTGCCCTGCACCGCCCCTTCTTTTTGCAATCGCCGCGCTTGGCTAAAAGGCACAGCCCAATCCAAGCCCAACGCCGTCACACCAGTTTCCTCACGATAAGTATCATATAGCGAGCCGGCACCCTTGGGAAAACCAATAATCCGCGCATCCGGCACACTGGATCGCACCTTGGCGACAATCCGCTTCACGGGGTTAACACAGGCTCGCGCAAACATATCCTCATCCAAAACGCCTGACCACGAATCAAATATTTGTACCGCGTCAGCACCGGCCTTCAACTGTTCGATGAGATATTGGGCAGAGACATCTGCTAACAGCGACAAAAGCGCATCAAACGCCTCGGGATAGCGGTAGGCGAATAGCCGGGCAGGGGCCTGATCCGGCGTTCCATGACCGGCAATCATATACGTCGCTACAGTCCAAGGCGCACCACAAAACCCGAGCAAAGCCTTGTCACCTGAGAGTTCAGAGCGGATTTTCTTAACAGCCTCGTAAACGGGCTGAAGATTCACGTGAAACTTATCAACACTAAGTCCCTTGATCTCCTCAGGAAGCAAAGGCGTTAGAAGAGGGCCTCTACCTTCCGCAAATGTGAGGTCACGTCCAAGAGCATGAGGCACGACAAGAATATCAGAAAACAAAATAGCCGCATCAAAGTCAAAACGCCGGATCGGCTGCATCGTGACCTCACACGCGAGGTCCGGCGAATAGCAGAGGTCAAGAAAACTCCCGGCCCTTTTTCTAAGCTCGCGATACTCCGGTAGATAACGTCCGGCCTGCCGCATCATCCAGAGTGGGGGCGGATAAACACTCTCGCCGTCGAGAACATTCAAGATAGAGGATTTGGTCAATTTGGCATTTCCAAGGGTCTCTTAAAAAATCCTGAAAATGGATTTTCTTACTCTTTTGATTCTTAGAGTCTGTTGGAATCGGGGATAGGCCATAATCCCCTGTTTGTCCAAAGAGACGTATTGTCTCACATAACCAAAAAAAGCTCATCCAGATAAATATTTTGGATAATAAACTTAATAATAACAATGAGTTAATTCAAATACTGTTATGAATAAGTTGTGGAAACCTTCTCAACAAAAGTGATTCCCACCCGCTATTAACAGTTCATTAACTCAACATCGAAACTTGCCGCTGCCTGTTGATGAGTTGCCATCTTACCCACAGGCTGCCAAGGAAGCAGACCCGAGAAGCCAGTTTATCCACACTCCTCCACACCCCTACGCCGAAAGCCGAATATGTCGCCGGTTCAGAATTTTTTCCATCTGCATCTGATTTCCGACGCCACCGGAGAGACGCTGATTGCCGCCGGTAGAGCAGTCGCCGCACAATATGCGCATGCCCGCGCGATTGAACATGTCTATCCGATGGTGCGCACCGAAAAGCAGCTGAATGCTGCCTTGACCGAGATTGATCAGCAGCCGGGTATCGTCCTTTATACAATTGTGGACCGCAAACTTGCCGGCGAGATCAATGCGCGATGCGCCGCTATGGGCCTGCCTTGTGTGTCGGTGCTTGATCCGATCCAGGCAGTATTTCAGTCTTATCTCGGTGCGCCAAGCGAGCGTCGGGTCGGTGCACAACACATGCTCACGCCTGAATATTTTCACCGCATTGAAGCGCTGAATTTTACCATGGAGCACGATGACGGCGCTCTACCTGCGGACATCGAACAGGCGGATGTCATCATTGTCGGCATTTCCCGAACTTCCAAAACCCCGACTGCAATCTATCTCGCCAATCGCGGCGTCAAAACAGTCAATGTTCCCCTTCTGCCGAACGTCGGGATACCGCCGGCATTGGTGGCGGCGAAGAGACCGTTGATTGTCGGACTGATCGCGACGGCAGAACGCATTTCACATATCCGGCAAAACCGGCCGTTGGGATCAGTCTCCGGCTATGATCCATCGGACTATGCCAACCGGATTTCCATCGCCGAAGAATTGGCCTATGCAAAAAAAATCTGCCAAAAGCATGGTTGGCCGATGATTGATGTGTCACGCCGTTCCATAGAAGAAACCGCCGCGGCAATTATGGCGCTGCGCAAACAACAGAAGTAATAATGCCGCTCATTCTCGCTTCCAAAAGTCCTTTCCGTGCTCAAATCCTCAAAAACGCCGGTATCGCGTTTCTGGCCGAGGAGGCTCGCATAGACGAGCGTTCAGTCGAAGCGCCCCTTTTTAATTCAGGCGCAACCGCTGAGGACGTGGCGCTGGTATTGGCGGAGGCGAAAGCCAGCGACGTCAGTGAACGCTTGGCGGGTGCGCTGGTTCTCGGATCAGACCAAACCTTGTCGCTCGATGATGAGGTGTTTCATAAGCCGAGGGATATGGAAGAGGCCCGCCGTCATCTTCTGAAACTGTCGGGCAAGACGCACCAACTCAACAGTGCCATGGCGTTGGTCAAGGACGGCGAAACACTTTGGCACCATGTTTCTGTCGCGCGGCTCACCATGCGGAATTTAACACCAGGTTTTATTGGTCAGCATCTGGCGCGGGTGGGCGAAGACGTGTTGAAAAGCGTCGGCGCCTATCAATATGAAGGCGAGGGTATTCAGTTGTTCGATGCCATTGACGGCGATTACTTCACCATAGTCGGGCTGCCGCTTCTGCCTTTGCTCAACGAATTGAGACGCCTCGGAGCCATTGATGCTTAACACCGCGTTCGTCATTGGCGATCCGATCAGCCAATCCCGCTCGCCCCTTATTCATGGCTATTGGCTGAAACAGCATGGCATTGCGGGAAGTTACAGAGCGATTCACGTGAAACAAAACGAGCTGGGCGCGTTTCTCAACGGGATCGTAGATAACGGTTTTGCTGGCGGAAACGTCACTGTGCCGCATAAGCAAGCGGTTTTTGAGCATGTCAAACAACATGACGAGATCGCCGAAATTATCGGTGCCGTCAACACAGTTTGGATTGAGGACGGCGAACTTCGCGCCACCAATACCGATTCCTTTGGCTTTGCCCATAATCTCGATGAACGCGCGCCCGGTTGGGATAACAACCACACCGCGCTGGTACTCGGTGCAGGCGGGGCAAGTCGGGCCATTATTCATGCATTAAAGACGCGTGGCTTCACCGACATCCGCGTGGCCAATCGCGGCCTTAGCCGCGCCAAAGAACTCGCTGACCGCTTTGGCAAGAACATCTCGGCGCATCCGCTGGAAGCGCTCAATGAGATCAGTGGTGATGCTGGCCTTGTGGTCAACACGACGTCGCTCGGTATGCAGGGCGAGGGTGAGATCCCGCTTGATATGCAAAAGCTGCAATCAAACGTGCTTGTCACCGACATCGTCTATGTGCCGCTCGAGACGCCATTCCTCAAAAAAGCCCGCCTTGCTGGTTTGAAAACGGCAGATGGCCTCGGCATGCTTTTGCACCAAGCGCGTCCGGGCTTTGAGAAATGGTTTGGTGTTATGCCGGAAGCAACAACGGAACTGCGCCAACTGATAATCCATGATATGGACAAGGCTAAATGATCCGTCTGGGTCTCACTGGCTCTATTGGTATGGGGAAATCCACCACCGCCCAAATGTTTCGCGACGAAGGCATTCCGGTGCATGACGCAGACCAAGTGGTGCATGAGCTCTACTCTGGTCGCGCTGCGCCACTCGTCGAAACAGCGTTTCCGGGAACAGTAACCGACGGGAAAGTTGACCGGCAAAAGCTGGCCAAATGCGTTCTGAACAATCCCGAAGCAATGGCTAAGCTCGAAACCATTGTTCATCCTTTGGTGCGTGAGGCTGAGACAGCATTTCTGGAAAAGGCTACCAAATCCGGAGCGACGCTCGTCGTACTGGATATTCCACTCCTCTTCGAAACCCATTCCGAAAATCGCGTCGACAAAATCCTCGTCGTCACAGCCTCGGCTGATACTCAGCGCCAACGTGTCTTGGCGCGATCCGGAATGACAGAAGAGAAGTTCGCCGCGATCCTTGCGCGGCAAACACCTGATGCTGATAAGCGAAAGCGCGCAGATGTTGTGATTAACACCGGTCGTGGTCTGGACAAGGCGCGTGAAGAGGTCCGTAAGCTGATCGCGGAACTCACTAGGGCTTAAGTGATGCGCGAAATTATCTTTGATACTGAAACTACCGGCCTCGACAAAAATGCCGACCGGATTATCGAAATAGGCGCTGTGGAGCTCATCAACCGTTTCTCGACCGGTCGGCGTTTTCATGTTTTCATTAATCCCGATGGAAAAATGATTCATCCGGATGCCGAGAAGGTTCATGGCATCTCCATGACTCAACTCGCTGACAAGCCGGTCTTTGCCGACATTGCCGACGCATTTTTAGATTTCATTGATGGCGCTAAACTCGTTGCGCACAATGCGAGCTTTGATACAGATTTTGTCAATGCTGAGTTTGCCCGTCTCGAACTTCCGCCCATAGACCCATCAGTTGTCATCGACACGTTGCAACTGGCGCGGCGCAAACATCCGATGGGCCCGAATTCCTTGGATGGCCTGTGCAAGCGTTATAACATTGACAATTCACACCGCACGCTGCACGGGGCACTTCTTGATGCCGAGCTCTTGGCCGAAGTCTATCTGGAACTCACGGGTGGTCGCCAAGCCGCCATGGGTTTTGGTGCACCTGAAACAACGAGCGACAAGAGCGGCACTTACAATGACGTGGCGTTTGGCATCAGAGTACGACCGAATCCCTTGCCACCGCGTTTGAGCGAGACCGAAATCATTGCCCATGCGGCCATGGTGAAAAAGCTCGGCGCAAATGCCCTCTGGCTCAAAACTCCACAATACCGGCAATAAAAAACCCGACAAGGCCGGGTTTTTTAAGCATTAATTTTGGATAATTTCAGCTGGCTTGAACTTTGGCTTTGGCCTGTTCCTCAGCCATCTTCTGCTGGAACATGCCCGCAAAATCAATCGGATCGATCATCAAAGGCGGGAAGCCGCCATTACGTGATGCGTCCGCCACGATTTGGCGGGCGAATGGGAAGAGTAACCGGGGGCACTCGATGAAGAGCAATGGAAGGACATGCTCTTGCGGGAAGCCAACGATGCGAAACACGCCGCCATAGGTGAGCTCAATGTTGAAAAGTATGTCTTTGTCGACACCGGCCTTGGCTTCCAGCGTCAGATTGACGTCAAAATCAGTCTCTGAAAGTGGGTTCGCATTGACATTGACATTGACATTGATCGATGGAGCCTTGTCGCGGGCCTGCAAGGAAATGGGTGCGCCAGGGCTTTCGAACGAGAGATCCTTCACATACTGGATCAGGACATTAAGGCTCGGTGCCACACCATTTCCAGTGCTTGCTGCGGGTGACTTGTCTTGCTCGGCCATGCCAAAATCCTTTGATAATATTCCGCTCAGGGAAACCGTTGAAAATCGACGCGCTCGCTAACATGTTGGCTTGTGGCGTGCAAGGTGAGGCCGTCGGCGCGATTTAATGCCGCGTATGCTTTGAATCATCGCTAATTGACCATGGTGAATCCGGCTTGCTCTCGCGACGATATTCATCCTCATCGAGATCAACCACACCCGGATCAGAGCGCGAGCGACCGGAACTTTGCGTAAAATTACCGCCGACCGTTTGTATATCAACCCGGGTCGATAAAAACCTCCAGACCAGATCACGCACCGCAGGAATGAAAAGCAGAAGTCCGAGCGAGTCCGTCACAAATCCCGGCGTGAGCAATAGAAATGCTGCAAGCAAGATCATCACACCCTGCACCATCTCTTTGCCTGGCACTCTGTGAGCCGCGAGTTCTGTTTGGATTCGCCCCAAAGCCGAAAATCCTTGCCATCGAAGCAGGATCGATCCCATGACAGCCGTAAGGATAACAAGCCCGATGGTCGGCAAAACCCCGATCTTGCTGCCGACAAGCACAAATACTGTAATCTCTAAGAGTGGTACGGCTAAAAAGAGGAAAGGAACCAGACGGAACGACAAGGGCATAACCTTTTTTGAAAGTGTAGCGATATTTGAAACCTTCATATAGGAAACAGGATGTGGAATTTGAATGATGCCTGTGCGAAGACTATATCAGGGCCATGCGCCCGGTTATGGACATGGTTTTTCGGGGTAAATGAAGGCTAAAGAGACATGGACTTTCTTAACTTCGGCACACTTTTCTTTATCGTTGCAGCTATTTTGGTGTTGTTGCAACTGCGCTCAGTGTTGGGCAAACGTACTGGCAACGAAAAACCGCCATTTAATCCCTATACGACACAGCGCACCGGCAAAGATGCCGAGACCAAGCCGCAAGGCAATGTTGTCTCGCTCCCAATCCGTAAAAACGATGCAGAAATTGATTTCAGCGCCATCGATTCGCTCGCCAAGCCCGGTTCTGATGTCAATAATGGCCTACGTGCTATCCGTTCCAGCGATCCGGCCTTTGATCCGAAGGATTTCCTCGAAGGCGCAAAAACCGCCTATGAGATGATTGTTTCTGCTTTTGCAGACGGTGATCGCAAGACACTTAAAGGGCTTTTGGCCAAGGATGTATTTGATGGCTTTGATACGGCTATTTCCGAGCGCGATAAGCGCGGAGAACGAATGCAGTCGTCCTTCGTCGGCATCAACAAGATTGATTTTGCCGATGCCGAAGTTAAAAACTCAGAATCGCATCTGACCTTGCGCATTGTAAGCCAGTTGATTTCCGCCACCTTGGATAAGGATGGCAAGGTTATTGATGGTGACCCGGAAATTGTCACCGAAGTGAAGGATGTGTGGACTTTTGCCCGCGACATGCGCTCAAAAGATCCGAACTGGAAGCTGGTCGCCACCGAAGCTGAAGATTGATGCCGTGCTTTCGGACGCGCTGGAATGTCAAACATTTGATACGCTGAAAGGTTGGGCGGATGACGATCATCTGGCAGCGTTTGAAGCGTTCCGGCGATCTGCCCATCACGCAAAAAGCAAGCGCTACAAAGATGGCGGATTGGGCATTTCGTTTGACGATTTAATGCCGGCGTTAGAGGCCGCTTCCGCATCTGTGATGGTTGATGCAACGAGTGCCCGCGCCTTTTTCGAACGCTGGTTCGTCCCTGCTCTTGTCAAGCCGGACCCGGGCACGCAGGGCCATGTCACCGGTTTTTACGAGCCGGTCGTCACGGCAAGCCGCACGAAGTCTGCTGATTTTTCAGTGCCGCTGTACCGCCGACCCGACGATTTGATTGAGATCGATGACGCGACGCGCCCTTCCGCTATGGACCCCTATTTCCGTTTCGCCCGCAAGACCATGTGGGGCATGGAAGAATACCCCGACCGCAGCACCATTGAGCGCGGTTTTCTGGAGGGGCGGGGCTTGGAGTTTGTTTATCTCGCCGATGTGGTCGAAGCCTTTTTCATTCATGTTCAAGGCGCAGCAAGACTGCAATTTGATGATGGCACTGAAATGCGCGTTACCTATTCAGCCAAATCTGGCCACCCTTTCACAGGTCCGGGCCGCGTTTTAATTGATCAAGGTGAGATCGATCCAAAAACCGTTTCCATGCAAAGCATTCGCGCGTGGTTCCAAGCCAATCCCGTGCGCACCAATGAAATCCTCTGGCAGAATCGTTCATTCATTTTCTTCGATGAAAGCCCGATGGGTGATTCCTCGCTCGGCCCCATCGCTGCGGCCAAGGTGCAACTCACTGCGGGCCGTTCGATAGCTGTTGACCGGCTAATCCATACATTCGGTTCGCCGTTTTTCATTGATGCC
Organism: Phyllobacterium sp.; assembly: GCA_031428815.1. Taxonomy (GTDB): domain Bacteria; phylum Pseudomonadota; class Alphaproteobacteria; order Rhizobiales; family Rhizobiaceae; genus JANOYJ01. Next base: position 8,603 of record JANOYJ010000364.1, on the reverse strand, counting down.
CCCAAGGTGGATGGCGGCGATGGCAAATCTTTCCGCCGTTTGATGATAGCGCAGGACACCGGTTCAGCCATTGTGGGTGCGGCACGCGGTGATTTGTTCACCGGTTCGGGCTTCGACGCCGGACAAATCGCAGGGAAAATCAATGAGGCTGCTGATTTCTATCTCCTTGTTCCAAAGCACTTGGCCGGAAAATAGAGATGAAAACCAGCACAGATCCACTACTCAAACTCGAAGACCGCATCCTGTGGGAAAAAGTCGCGCGCAGCACCAAGCCGCTAGAAGGTCGTATGTTTCCTTCCTTTGATCTGGAAATTGATAAAGTAAAGTCGTCAATTGTCCCTGCAAAGGAACGTGCGGCGCTGGATGTTGTGCCAAAAAGCTTGGTTTCTCCCAAGAAACCAAAACTGCATCCGGACCGATTGGATGAACCCACCCATCGCAAGCTCGCCAAGGGTCGCTTGACCCTCGGCGGACGCATTGACCTGCATGGTCTCACGCAGGGCGAGGCGCATGGGCTGTTGCATTCATTCCTGTACCGCGCCCATGCCAACGGCCTGCGCCATGTATTGGTAATTACCGGCAAGGGTTCCTCGCTCGGTAGCGACGGCATTCTGCGCCAAGCGGTGCCGCATTGGTTTGCCACGCCTTCATTTCGCGCACTTGTCGGCGCATATGAGTTCGCTCATCAATCGCATGGCGGAGCGGGCGCGATCTATGTGCGTCTGCGTCGCAACAATGAGGCGCGTAAGGTATGACACCCTTTGGCCAGAGACTGCGCGACTTGCGCCAGAGCAAAAAGCTTAACCAGAAACAAATGGCCGCCGCGCTAAATGTCTCTGGCGCCTATCTCTCAGCGTTGGAACACGGCCATCGTGCCGCGCCATCATTCGATTTTGTTCAGCGGGTAACGGGCTATTTCAATGTGATTTGGGATGAGGCCGAAGAGTTGCAGCGTCTTGCTACGCTCTCCGATCCGAACATTACAATTGATACGTCTGGAATGGCACCAGAGGCGACAGAGCTTGCCAATCTTTTGGCGCAACGGATTGGAACAATGGAAAAAGTAGAACTCCAGCACATGCTTGATGCACTCAGGAATCCTAAAGGCTGACCTCAGAACAGTGTCTTCAACTCGCCAAGCTTGTTATTAATAAGCCATCCGTAATAATTTTCTTCCGGCAGTCGTTCCGGTTCTCCCGCTGCCAAATGCGCCTCGTTCTCATCGGCCAACGCCCGTGCCCGCGCTTCAGGATCGCCCGTGTTATACAAGGTGGCGGTTAATCCAGGATTTTTGGAAATATCAAAACCTGCAATGCGCTTATAGGCATCAATCGAGTGCTTCAGCGTCGCCGCCATATAAGGCAGTGTCAAATCGGGATCCATAATGGTCCGGTACACTTCCGTGCCGTTCGTCGCGTCGATTTTTGGCAGCCCGGAGATGCGGTTGACCATATCGGTCATCTGCAAAGCAGTGAGCGGGTTAAGCTGGCCAAGACCAAATGTCTGTCCGGCATAAAACGGTTGGAAAAAAGCCGCACTGAATCGGTCGCGCGCATAGAAGACACCGTCCACCGTCCGTCCGCGAAAGGTTGAGTTCCAAACATTCTCACGACAGTTCCAAAGCGCATAGCTACCCTTGACCGAACTGCATTTATCAAACTCGGGGCGCTGAACGAAATCCCCGATGGACTGACCCTCGTAAGAGAAGGAAATGTCCGAATTCACATAGGAAATGGCTTTGACATAATAGGTCTGCAAACGGTCATAGGCATCGACATTATAAGTATGCTCACCAACAATCGCGCCGACCATGTGCAGGGGATCAATGCCATATTTGGCTGAAACTTTGCGGATTTTACCACGCAATTGCGGATCGTTCTGCAAAAGTCGAAACACTTTTTCATATTTGGCGTCGAACGAGGACTTGGTAGCCTCTGTGCGCTTTGTTGAGCCGTAGGGAATATCCGGCTGTGCTTCGTGCCGATTTCCTTCCGGCACCAACGTTGTGGCGAAGGCGGGCACGAGGGTCATTGCACAGGCAAAGACGGTCAAAGCCGGGCGGCGAAACAACATTAGGGCACAATTCCGTGAATCGTTGGGGCGATTGAGCCGTTCGAATACAAGCGGCATGCCGACCGAGTCGAGGGCATTCCGGTCACACTAACGGTATATTCGACGGGTCTCAAAGAATGAAGCGCGACAAATCTGTATTCTTTGCCAAGGCCCCGACGCTTTTGCGCACATAATCGGCGTTAATTTCGAACTCGACCCCGTTTTTATCCGGCGCATCAAAGGAAATTTCGTCGAGAACCCGCTCCATCACCGTTTGCAGACGCCGGGCACCGATATTTTCGACCGAGGAATTCAGATCGACAGCAATGTCGGCCAAAGCATCGATCGCATCATCAGTGATTTTGAGATCGACACCTTCGGTGCCCATCAGCGCCACATACTGCTTTAACAGGCTCATTTCCGGTTCGGTCAAAATCCGGCGCATATCCTCGCGACTGAGCGCATTCAGCTCAACACGAATTGGCAAACGGCCCTGCAATTCGGGCAGAAGGTCGGATGGTTTGGCCACATGGAACGCGCCGGAGGCGATAAAGAGGATATGATCGGTCTTTACCGGCCCATATTTGGTGGCAACCGTTGTACCTTCGATCAAAGGCAATAAATCGCGCTGCACACCCTCGCGGGAAACGCCCGCACCAATGCCGTTCTCGCGTGACGCAATTTTGTCGATCTCGTCGAGAAACACAATGCCATCATTTTCCGCCGAACGCACCGCTTCGCGGTTGATCTGGTCTTGGTCGAGCAATTTGTCGGATTCATCATCGACCAGAAAGCCATAACTTTCTTTGACAGTCGTCTTCACTGTCTTCGTGCGTCCACCCATTGCCTTTCCGAGCATATCGCTGAGATTTATCATGCCGACGGAACCGCCCGGCATGCCAGGAAGCTCAAAGCTCGGCTGCGCGGAATCGGCAATTTCGACCTCAATATCCTTGTCGTCCAATTGCCCGTCGCGCAGCTTCTTGCGAAAACTATCGCGTGTCGCCGGGCTGGCCGTTTTGCCGACCAAGGCATCAAGCACACGTTCTTCAGCATTGGCATGCGCCTTGACCTTCACCTCATCGCGCCGCTTTGTGCGCACCAAGAGAATGCCTGCCTCTACCAGATCGCGAATAATCTGTTCCACATCCCGGCCGACATAGCCGACCTCAGTGAATTTCGTTGCTTCGACCTTGATGAACGGTGCACCGGCAAGCTTGGCCAGACGGCGCGAAATCTCGGTCTTGCCGACGCCCGTCGGTCCGATCATCAAAATGTTCTTCGGCATCACTTCTTCGCGCATCTGCCCGGTCAATTGCTGACGCCGCCAGCGGTTCCGCAAAGCAATAGCCACCGCGCGCTTGGCGTCCTTTTGGCCGATAATGTAGCGATCCAGTTCGGAAACGATCTCGCGTGGGGAAAATGTCGTCATGAATTCATCTCTTCTTCAGTTGCGTCCCGTGCCATCATCAAGGCAGGACCGTAAATTGAAACTCTTGTGTCAAAAGCCGAAAACCCAGCTTTTTCATAGGCGCGGATCGCTGCAATATTGCTAGGATCGGGATCAATAATCACGCGCCGGCAACCCTCTTCGAATAGCATGGCGACGAACGCCTTAATCAATTGCGGCCCATGACCTTTGCCAATCAACAGAGGATCACCAATCGACAGATCAATCCCGAGCGTTCCAAATGGTTGGTCTTGATAAGGATGATCATCCTCCATATGTGGATCATAGCTCTGGATGTAGCCGATGGGCTTTCCGTTCATTTCAGCAATAAACGGCTCCACCGATATGCTGTCGATATGTTTCGCTAGGTCTGCCAGTTCTTCATCCTTGTCACCCCACCATTTAGCAACATGCGGCTCAGCCAGCCACTTAGCCATAAGAGGCAGATCTTTTTTGGTGAAGGGGCGGAAGTCATATTTCAAAGTACCGGACATTGTCTCGTTTGCACGTGCGTGGGATTGTTTCATTGCCCCACATAGGTTGACTTGGACTTGATTTCCATATGTGGCATGCTGAACCTGACAGAAGCTGGGCTATTGCCCTTCGGAATCAACAAGGAAATTGGATGCACCAACCCATTCTATGGTTTGTGGCCGGCGCGAATGGCGTCGGCAAAACCAGCTTTGCTTTCAAACATATCAGCACCATTTCCGGTTCGAAAAGTTTCGTCAATCTCGATGAGATTGCACGCGGACTGTCGCCACTTGATCCTGAAGTCGAGCGCATCAGAGCCGGACGGATTGCTTTGCAAATTTTGCAGGAGACCTTGCGCGAGGTCGGCCCATCGGCAAAATCCTTGACCGTGGAGACAACGCTCTCAGGTCGCACCCATCTGAAAACCATCGAGACCGCTCAAAGAGCTGGCTGGCCCGTCCATATTCTTTACTTCGCGGTCAAAACGCCGGAAATCGCGCTGGCTCGTATTGCCCGCCGGGTTTCTATAGGCGGTCACAATGTGCCTGAAATAGACGCCAGAAGGCGCTTTTCCCGCTCGCTGGTCAATCTTCCCGAATATTTCGCCGCCTGTAATTTCTGGCGCGTCTATGACAACAACGCCGCGCAGCCCGTAACTGTAGCCGAGGGTCGTCAAGGCTGCATCGCCTATCGAGCTGAAGATTGGTCAGGTTTACCGGAGGGCTTACCAGAGATTATCGATGCGATGCCGAAGTGCGCGGAAGGCTGAGATATCGCTAATCCGCAAGAAGTTTCGGTGCCGCTTCCGCTTCAAGTGTCTCCACAACGAAATTATGGTTTGTATAAACGCATATATCCGCAGCGATTTTCATGGCTTTGCGCGCGATTTCCTCGGCATTGAGATCGGTGTCAATCAACGCCCGGGCCGCCGCCAGCGCATAATTGCCGCCTGAGCCGATGGCCATTACACCATGTTCCGGCTCCAGCACATCGCCTGTACCGGTCAAAGCCAGCGACACGCTCTTGTCGGCCACTAGCATCATTGCCTCCAAACGGCGCAGATAGCGATCCGTGCGCCAATCTTTGGCGAGTTCCACCGACGCGCGGGTCAACTGCCCCGGATATTGCTCGAGCTTGGCCTCAAGCCGCTCGAGCAGCGTGAAGGCATCCGCTGTCGCCCCGGCAAATCCGGCAATCACTGACCCGCCGCCAAGACGGCGCACCTTGCGGGCATTGCCCTTCATAATGGTCTGACCAAGCGACACCTGACCGTCACCGGCAATCACCACGTGATTGCCCTTGCGCACGGTAATAATCGTCGTCGCATGCATACTCTGCTGTTCACTCATTTCGAAAACCCCAAAACTCTGTTGGTCCCTATGTATGTGTCCCGTTCAGATTTGCAAATAACGATGATTGCCTCTGTTCTTTCAATCTCAATCTCTTGCTGGTAAGAGCGCCTCAACATATCAAACAGGAACAGAGCCGTGAGCAATCGTTCAGCTTCCGTCAGCCGAAAAACCAAGGAGACCGAAATCTCGGTCTCCGTAAACCTTGATGGTTCCGGCACGTATGATGTCGCCAGCGGGGTCGGCTTCTTCGACCATATGCTCGAACAACTTTCGCGCCATTCCCTGATCGACATCACCGCCACAGCCAAAGGTGACCTGCATATCGACGATCACCACACGGTTGAAGATACCGGCATTGCGCTCGGCCAAGCGATTGCAAAGGCGCTGGGCGACCGTCGCGGGATTTCGCGCTATGCGTCTTCTGATTTAGCGATGGACGGAACGCTCGTCAGCGCCGCCATTGATATTTCGGGCCGCCCGTTCTTTGTCTGGAACGTGGCGTTTTCCTCGCCCAAAATTGGCACATTCGATACTGAGCTCGTGCGCGAGTTTTTCAATGCGCTGGCGCAACATGCCGGGGTGACGCTGCATATCAACAGCCAATATTTCGATAATAATCATCATCTTGCCGAAAGCTGTTTCAAGGCCGTGGCGCGTGCATTGCGTTCCGCAATTGAGTTTGACCCGCGCCAGCAAGGTGCTATTCCTTCCACCAAGGGCACGCTCGGATAAATCAATGGCGTCTTACATTGTCATGGAACCGGCCGATGACAGGCGCGGCGAGGCTGCGCTTTTCATCAAGGACGCCTTTCGTCCACTGGCGGTGATCGTTCCAGTATTCTGGTTGCTGTGGAATAGGCTGTGGTTTGAAGCCGCAATGGCCTTTATCGCCAGCCTCATTCTTGTGGGCTTGGGAACATATATCGGTTTGCCCGAATGGCACGGTTTTGCTGCGCTGCTGATCGGTCTCTATGTGGCGCTGGAGGGCAGCGCTTTGAAAATAGCCGCTGCACGGCGGCGCGGATTTGTCGATGAAGCCGTTGTTGATGCGCGTTCGCTCAACGAGGCTGAGGAAGGCTATTATTTTACCCGCGTGCCTCTTATGGATGCGCAAAGGACTGCGCCCATTCAATCGCGTGGCATGACTGGCTCCGGCCTGTTCGCCATGCCGGGCGCACATTAAGATGAAGGTCGCCATTATCGACTATGGCTCCGGCAATTTGCGCTCAGCCACGAAAGCCTTCGAGCGCAGCGCGCGCGAGGCTGGATTGTCGGCAGAGATCATTCTGACGGACAAAGCCGAGATCGTCGCTAAGGCCGACCGCGTAGTGCTGCCCGGCGTCGGTGCTTACGCCGATTGCAAACGCGGCTTGGCTGCTGTGCCGGGCATGATCGAAGCGCTGAACGAAATCGTCATCACGAAGGCCAGGCCTTTCCTCGGCATATGCGTTGGCATGCAGTTGATGTCATCGCGTGGCTTGGAGAAAACCATTACTGAAGGCTTGGGCTGGATCGAGGGCGATGTTGTCGAAATGACGCCGAACGATCCTACTTTAAAAATCCCGCAGATCGGTTGGAACACAGTTGATCTGGCGCGCGAGCATCCCTTGTTTGCAGGCATCGAAACCGGCGAGATCGGTCTCAACGCCTATTTCGTCCATTCCTATCATTTCGTCACCAAGCGTCCGCAAGATCGTCTGGCCATTGTCGACTATGGCGGCGCGATGACAGCTGTCGTGGCGCGGGACAATATGATCGGCACGCAGTTTCATCCGGAAAAGAGCCAGACTCTGGGTCTGGCGATGATCCGGAATTTTCTGGGGTGGAAGCCGTGAGCACCGTTTTTCGGGCGCGGCTCGTGCCGGAACTGATTGTATCTAATATTGCGGCAAGCCTTGCATTTTGGTGCGATCTTTTGGGTTTCAGTGTTCTCTATCATCGTCCCGAGGAGAAGTTTGCCTATCTCGATCTTGATGGCGCCCAAGTCATGCTGGAGCAGCGCAGCCAACTTGAACGGCAATGGATAACCGGACCGCTGAAGCAACCCTTTGGGCGCGGTATCAATTTCCAAATCGAAACTGCTGACATTAGTCTGCCAATTGCCAAACTTCATTCTGCTTCATGGCCGCTCTATATGGACGCCGAAGAAAAGTGGTATTGCACAGGCAAAAGCGAACGCGGCGTGCGGCAATTTATTGTCCAAGACCCTGACGGCTATCTGATCCGCATGAGCAGCGCGCTCGGCGAACGGCCGGTAGAAATTGCAAGGACTGAAAATTGATCCTCTTCCCCGCGATCGACCTCAAAGACGGTGTCTGTGTCCGCCTCAAACTTGGCGATATGAACCAAGCGACGATCTATAATGAAAGCCCGTCCGCGCAAGCTTTGGCCTTTGAACACCAAGGCTTTCAATGGCTGCATGTCGTAGATTTGAATGGCGCATTTGAAGGCCAATCGGTCAATGGCGCGGCGGTCGAATCCATATTGAAGGCGACGAAAAACCCGGTGCAATTGGGCGGCGGCATTCGAACCTTGGCTCACATCGAAAGCTGGCTGGATAAAGGCCTTGCCCGCGTCATTCTCGGCACAGTCGCAGTGCGCAATCCGGCTCTGGTCAAAGAGGCCTGCCGCTTGTTTCCCGGTCAGGTCGCCGTCGGCATTGACGCAAAAGGCGGCAAAGTTGCGGTCGAAGGGTGGGGCGAGGCGTCCGAACTTGGCGTCATCGAGTTGGCGCAAAAATTCGAAGGCGCAGGCGTTGCCGCGATCATCTACACCGACATAGACCGCGACGGCATTCTAGCCGGTATCAACTGGGCCTCGACATTGGATCTCGCCCGCGCTGTCGCGATCCCGGTCATAGCCTCCGGCGGCCTCGCTTCATTGGACGACATCCGGCGCTTGGCTTCGCCCGAATGCGCGATCCTTGAAGGAGCGATTTCGGGCAGGGCGCTGTATGATGGACGCATTGATCCGGCTGAGGCGCTGGCAATTTTGGAGAAGTCCGCATGACCCTCAAAGCCCGCATCATTCCGTGTCTCGATGTTAAAGACGGTCGGGTCGTCAAAGGCGTCAATTTCCTTGATTTGATCGATGCCGGTGATCCGGTCGAGAGCGCCAAGGCTTATGACGCGGCTGGGGCGGATGAGCTTTGCTTTCTCGACATCACCGCCTCGTCCGACAATCGCGAGACGATTTTTGATATTGTGGCGCGGACCGCCGAGCAATGTTTCATGCCTTTGACGGTCGGCGGCGGCGTGCGGCAGGTTTCGGATATT
>JANOYJ010000363.1:0-1523 GCA_031428815.1 Phyllobacterium sp. | reverse complement strand
CGGCGCTCGCGTTCGTTCAAGACAGACATCGCTTCTTCCAACATGGAACGGCGCTCGTCGAGTTCGTCCTGTTCGATCAGCACGGTCTCTTGGCTGTCATGACCGTCAACGAGCCAATCCTGCCACTCGCCGCTTTCGCCTTCGCTGGCCTTGATCGGCGCGTTCAGCGAGGCATCGCCGGACATGCGGCGGTTCATCGAAATCACTTCCTCTTTGGAAACGCCCAAGGTGGTCGCGATGGATTCAACCTGGTCGGGCTTCAAATCGCCATCGTCCAGAGCCCGAATTCGACCCTTGAGTTTGCGCAAGTTAAAGAACAAGCGCTTCTGGTTCGCCGTGGTGCCCATTTTGACAAGGCTCCACGAACGCAGGATATATTCCTGTATTGAGGCTTTGATCCACCACATCGCATAGGTCGCGAGGCGAAAGCCGCGTTCGGGTTCAAATTTCTTTACAGCCTGCATCAGGCCGACATTGCCTTCGGAGACTACTTCGCCAATCGGCAGGCCATAGCCGCGATAACCCATGGCGATTTTTGCGACGAGGCGGAGATGACTGGTGACCAGACGATGCGCGGCATCGCGGTCTTCATGCTCCAAATAGCGCTTGGCGAGCATATATTCTTCTTGCGGTTCCAACATCGGGAACTTGCGGATTTCATCGAGATAGCGGGATAAACCACCCTCTCCAGACATAATAGCAGGCAAACCACGGGCCATAACGCACCCTTTTCCCTTCTTGCCGATACCCCCGAAATGGCAGGCATGTCGACCAACCGCTTCCACGCATTGGTCGCGACAGCGAGAGTATATAGGGATGATTTCGGCGAAAACAGGATCAGGGTATGAGATTACGAAGATTTAATTTGAGGTCAAATTTTCGCGAAACCCGCCAGCAACTCCACCATATCGTCCGGAATCTCCGCCTCAAAGTGCATTACTTCTCCCGTCGACGGATGCTCGAACGCCAGCAGTCGTGCATGCAGCGCCTGTCTTGAAAACGCATGCACCTTGCTTTGCAGCGGTTCCGGCAGCTTATTGGCTTTGGTTCTAAACGCCGCGCCATATTCAGTATCGCCGATCAGCGGGTGGCCGATATGGGCCATATGCACGCGGATTTGATGGGTGCGGCCGGTCTCCAAGCGACATTCGACCAAACTGGCCATCGGCTCGCCGTCCTTTTGCTCACTGTAACGCGCGAGCACCTCGAAATGCGTGACGGCATGGCGGGCATCGCTTTGCCCCTCTTTCACTACCGCTTGCCGGGTGCGGTCTTTTTGCGAGCGGCCAAGCGGCGCGTCGATTGTGCCCGCTACTCGCGCCGGTGCGCCCCAGACCAGCGCGACATAAGCGCGTTCGAGATCGCCGGTTAGGCCGTGGTCGGCGAAGGCTTCGGCCAAGATGCGATGCGCGTGGTCATTCTTGGCGACGACCATAACGCCAGTCGTGTCCTTGTCGAGACGGTGCACAATGCCCGGACGCTTGACGCCGCCGACGCCGGAAAGCGTATCGGCGCAATGGTAT
>JANOYJ010000362.1:0-1887 GCA_031428815.1 Phyllobacterium sp. | reverse complement strand
TGCCGGCATTCCAGAAAAAATTGCCGGCGGCAACATAATGCCCGGCGGTTTTCAAATCCGGCTTTTCGACGAAGCGTGTGACCGTTCTTTCAGCGCCACCAGACTGTTGCAAACCCGCCACAATATAACCGAAACCCGTTTCCGGCCCTGTTGGCGAAATGCCGAACACAACGACATTGCCCGCGTCGGCGGCGGGAATACCCTGCTCCACCGTTGCCCAAAAATCGGCGAGCGTTGAGATTTCATGATCGGACGGCACGACCATGACCAGTGCGTTGCCAAACTCGGCCTTGGTTACTTGGGCAGCGACCGCAACCGCAGCAGCGGTATTGCGGCCCATCGGCTCATAAATGCCGCGTCCGCCCATGAGATCAAAGTTCTCAAGATCAAAGCGGACCCGCTCTGCGTGACGTTCGGCAGCGATCAAAAAGACGCTGGCAGCCCCCGCCGTACGGGCAGCCATGCGGTGAACCGTTTTCACCAGCATTGAGCCTTCGCCCGCCAGTGCATGAAATTGCTTCGGATTGTCTTCGCGCGACAGGGGCCACAGACGCGAGCCGACGCCGCCACTCATAACAAAACTGACGATGCGATTAGTGTCGGGCTTGGGCATGAAAGATGTCGGTCCTATTGCAATTTTAGTAATACCGGCTGCTATTTTGCCATTCAGACCTGAATTCTAAGTGAATCTGCGGCGCATAATGTGGGAAGCGTATGGCATGAAAGCTTTCCGTTGTGCGACGCACAAATAATGTCTAAATCGAAACCACCCGTGCTTCCTGATGGAGACCATTGTGAGAAAAGTCTATCCCGACGCGCATAAAGCGCTTGATGGCCTGTTGTTTGACGGCATGACGATCATGTCCGGTGGCTTTGGCCTCTGTGGCATTCCAGAATATCTCATTATCGCCATTCGCGATTCCGGTGTGAAAAACCTCACTTTCATCTCCAATAATGCGGGCGTTGATGGGGTTGGCCTCGGCATTATGCTTGAAACCCGCCAGATCAAGAAGATGATCTCGTCCTATGTGGGCGAAAACAAACTGTTCGCGCAGCTTTATCTTGGCGGCGAGTTGGAGCTGGAATTTAACCCGCAAGGCACATTGGCCGAGCGTATTCGCGCTGGTGGTGCGGGCATTCCGGCATTTTTCACCAAGACCGGTGTTGGCACCATTGTTGCCGACGGCAAGGAAGTGCGCAATTTTGACGGTGCGGATTATGTGATGGAGCGCGGGCTGTTTGCAGATTTGGCCATTGTCCATGCATATAAGGGTGATAGCGAGGGCAATCTCGTCTATCGCAAGACCGCACGGAATTTCAATCCGATGATGGCAACGGCGGCGAAAGCCACTGTCGTGCAAGTCGAGCATTTGGTGCAGCCCGGAGAAATCGATCCTGATGCGATTGTCACGCCCGGCATTTATGTAAAGCGCATGATCCATGTGCCGCAGCCGGTAAAGCATATCGAACAGCGGACCACGCGCGCCCGTGCCGCAGCCGAATAATTTCAGTTTCCTGAAGGGATAATTTCATGGCTTGGACCCGTGACGAAATGGCCGCCCGCGCCGCAAAGGAATTGCGCGACGGTTTTTATGTCAATCTCGGCATCGGCATTCCGACGCTGGTTGCCAACTTCATTCCGGCGAACATGACCATTCAGCTGCAAAGCGAGAACGGCATGCTCGGCATGGGCCCCTTCCCCTATGCGGGCGAGGAAGACGCGGATCTCATCAACGCGGGCAAGCAGACCGTCACCGAACTGGCGACAACGAGCTATTTCTCCAGCGCCGAGAGCTTCGCGATGATTCGCGGCGGGCATATTGACCTCTCCATCTTGGGCGCGATGCAGGTTTCGGAAAAAGGCGACCTTGCCAATTGGATGATCCC
>JANOYJ010000361.1:0-1817 GCA_031428815.1 Phyllobacterium sp. | reverse complement strand
GTGGCCGAGGCGCATAAGTGACGGCCTCCCAGCGCCACCCGCAATGACTACACCAACAACATCTCTTCTTGGCCGATGGAGCGGCACGTTGCGCCATGCGCTGCCGTCCATGCGTCTTTCTGTTTTGGGCGGTCTGACGTGGGCTCTGGCAATGGGGCTGAGCGCAGCTACAACGATGCTTTGTCGAGATTGGGCCCTGAATGACAATTTCGAACTCATTGCCATTATCTTCACTTTGGGCGGGTTCTTGGCATTTCCAATCGCACTAACTGCCTTCAATCTTACTGCCGTTGGAAAATCATCGACACAACGGTTTGCGCTGGCGTTTCTCGCTTTACTTTTCGCGACCCTCGGCGCGACGGCTTTCGTCTACTATCTCCAATTTCGCTCCTATTATGCGCAATGGCACGCACCATCATGGAGCCATGTCTGGTTTCTCCAGACATTCTTCACCGGTGCATCGGCCGGTTATCAGTTCGCCGTCCTCGGCTCCCGTTTCTATCTGCCATTCGGTCTGATCGCCTTGTTCGGCGCTAGCTATCTGCTGGCAAAAAAGCCTGTTTGATTATCGGCCCATTCTTGTTAGAGCGCAGGCGAATGACACTCCCTGAAAGAACCCGCCATGATCCCTCGTTATTCCCGCCCGGAAATGGTCGCCATTTGGTCGCCGGAAACACGATTCCGCATCTGGTTTGAGATTGAGGCCCATGCCTGCGACGCGCTGGCGGAACTCGGCGTCATCCCGAAATCTGCCGCCAAAACCATCTGGGAAAAAGGTGGCGCGGCCACATTCGATGTGGCGCGTATTGATGAAATCGAAGCCGTCACCAAACACGACGTTATCGCCTTCCTCACACATCTGGCCGAATTTGTCGGCGAAGACTCCCGTTTTATTCATCAAGGCATGACCTCATCGGATGTCTTGGACACGTGCTTTGCCGTCCAGCTCGCCCGCGCCTCTGACCTGCTTTTGGCCGATCTCGACAAGCTGCTCGCCGCGCTGAAAAAGCGCGCTCTGGAGCACAAGGACACAATCACCATCGGTCGCAGCCATGGCATCCATGCCGAGCCTACAACGTTTGGCGTGAAGCTCGCCTTGGCCTATGCCGAATTCTCCCGCTGCCGTTCGCGCCTTGTCAACGCCCGCGAAGAAATCGCCACTTGCGCCATTTCCGGTGCGATTGGCACCTTTGCCAATATTGATCCCCGAGTGGAAGAGCATGTCGCCAAAGCGCTGGGTTTGCAGCCGGAACCCGTCTCAACGCAGGTGATCCCCCGCGACCGTCACGCCATGTATTTCGCAACGCTTGGCGTCATCGCTTCATCGGTCGAACGCCTCGCCACCGAGATTCGCCACTTGCAACGCACCGAAGTTCTGGAAGTCGAAGAGTTTTTCTCGCCCGGCCAAAAAGGCTCCTCGGCCATGCCGCATAAGCGCAATCCGGTGTTGACTGAAAACTTGACAGGTCTCGCCCGCATGGTGCGCTCCTTCGCCATGCCCGCCATGGAAAACGTGGCGCTCTGGCACGAACGCGACATTTCGCACTCTTCGGTCGAGCGCATGATCGGACCGGACGCGACGATCACGCTCGACTTCGCCCTCGCCCGCCTCACCAGTGTTATCGACAAGCTCTTGGTTTACCCGAAAAACATGGAGAAAAACCTGAACAAATTCCGCGGCCTCGTCCATTCACAACGTGTGCTTCTCGCGCTCACCCAAGCTGGATGTTCGCGCGAGGAAAGCTATTCACTGGTGCAGCGCAACGCTATGAGAGTTTGGGAACATGACGCTGATTTCCTTGAGGAATTGCTCAAAG
>JANOYJ010000360.1:0-8569 GCA_031428815.1 Phyllobacterium sp. | reverse complement strand
GGGTCGGGCTGACGACGATGACCAACAATAACATAGCGGACAATTTCACGAAAAACCCGGCTCTCGAAGCCGGTTTTTTTATTCCTCCTTCGGCCGGAACTCGTGATAAAAGTCGGCCAGAAGCTTGCCACGTTCCGGCTTGTAGATTGAACCGGTCGGTCCCGCCGCTTGAATCCGGTCAATGCGGAACACCCGGAAATCATCGCGCAGCTCGCACCATGCCACCAAGGTCCAAACCTTGCCCCAATACCAAAGGCCGAGCGGGCGCACATGGCGCTGGCTGGACTTACCCTCCACGTCTGAATAATCCAGCGACATGACTTTTCGCGCTTCAACCGACCCTTGCATCAGATCGATCATATTTTTGTCACGCTGCGGAATTTGGCTGTCAGGCACATGAATTTCGACAGTTTTGAGCTGTGACTGCAAAGAGGGCGGCAACACCGATTCAATCTTGATAAGTGCCTCAATCGCCGCCCTCGCCATTGAAGCGCCGCCGAGCGAGCGCACCATCCGCGCACCGGCCACAAGTGCCACGATCTCGTCGCGCGTGAACATGAGCGGCGGCAGGTCAAACCCCTCACGCAGGATATACCCGACACCCGCTTCGCCATCGACGGGAACGCCAGTCGCCTGCAAATCGGAAATATCGCGATAGATTGTGCGCTCGGAAACCTCCAGGCGCTCAGACAACATCCTCGCGGTGACCAGACGTCCACCGCGAAGATGTTGCACAATTTGAAAAAGTCGATCCGCGCGGCGCATTAATTTCTATACAAACAGGCCGAAAGAATTTCCATCAAGATCAAGACAATAGGCAAAGCGGCCCGCAGGGATCGTCACAATATCTGAAACGACCTGACCCCCCGCGATTTTCACACGCTCCAGAGACGCCTCCAGTGGCGCGGGTGCTGCAAGATGAATCGTGTTTCCCGTCCCCGCAGCACCCGGCTTGCCGACATAAAGGTGACCGGACACACCAGAACCATTGGCGGGGACAAAATTCGACGTCACGTTCGGTCCCATGTCCTGGTCTTCAAGCTCATATTGCAGGACGGTGCCATAGAATGCTTTTGACTTGGCAAGATTGCTTACCGGAATTTCGAACCAGACGCTCGCATGTGTTGGATTGAATTTGGACATTTGTTGCCTCCGCTTCTGTTGAATGAAGACACCCTTTCATACCCCTACTGACAGCATCCTGTCAGGAGCGTTTCGTACCAAACACACGCCATAGCATGATGGAAATTATCAGAACCGAAGGCGCGAAGAAGGCAATGTGTCCGCCGTAATAACCAAGAAAGGACGGCATGAACGGAAATGGAATTTCAAACGGCAAATATACCAGCAGCAAGCCGGCAATACTTGTCGGCACGGTCCAGACAATCATCGGCAGATTGCCAACCTCCGAGGGTGGCAAAGAGAGAAAATTCGCCAAAATTCCCGCAGCGCCAAGCACGTAAAAGGCAAGGATTGTTTGAGCAATCTTTCTGCGCATCAGCCTTCTTTCACCGGCACAACATAGTTTAACGGCAACCGACCGCCATCAGCGTAAATCGTCTGTCCCGTAATATAGCTTGCGTCATCAGAGGCGAGAAACGCGGCAATCGAAGCAATCTCTGACGGCTCGCCAATCCGCCCCATCGGCGTGCGCGACAGGATACGGTTCTTCGCTGCCGGGTCCGCATTCACCGATGCCAGCATCTCGGTCATGATCGAACCGGGGCCAATTGCATTGACCCGGATGCCATGCGGCGCGAGCGACAGCGCCATGACTTTTGTGAGTTGATTGACCCCGCCTTTCGACACCGAATACGGCACCTGATTGGCTATCGCGAACACGGCATTCACAGAAGACATGTTGATAATCGCACCCGCCGGTCCGCCGGACTTGACGCGCTCCACCATGAGGCGCGCCACGGCTTGACCAAGCAGAAATGAACCACGCAAATTGACGTTCAGCACGCGGTCGAAATCCTCAACCTTCAAATCCAAAAAATCCGCCGCATGCACAATACCGGCATTGTTGACAAGAATATCAATCGGCCCGAATGCCTTGACAGCGGCATCAGTCAAATCCGCGATGTCGGCCGCATTTGACATATCCGTTTTGACGAACAGCGCGTGGGCAAAGCCGCCGAGCGACGAGACCAGCGCCTCGCCCTTCTCCGCATTCACATCTGCAATCACCACCTTCGCGCCATCAGCGACAAACCGCTCGACAATCGCCTTACCAATTCCGCTCGCGCCACCGGTGACAATCGCGGTTTTATCTTGAAGTCTCATTTAAATATCCCGTCTGTTGATGGCAAGTTTTTACCGCACATAGCCAAGCGGTCAACAGCCAATCCCATAATCGCTGGAATCTCACCACGGCAAAAAACTTGGCATAAAAGATGCCATCTCTTGGGTTGAATCAACAGCCTCTGGCCATTAGGTGTGCTTTCCTCCGAAGCAGCGAGTGGACATGGCAAAACAAAAGAAAATACTCGTCCTTTTCGCGCATCCGCGGCTATCCACGTCCGTCGTGCAAAAGGCCATGATGAGGGCGATTGCCGGGCTGGAGGATGTGACGTTTCATGACCTCTACGCCGCTTACCCGGATTTCATCATCGACGTGAAACGCGAACAGCAGCTGCTACTCGATCATGACATCATCGTCTTTCAGCACCCGTTCTATTGGTATTCCTCACCGGCAATTATCAAGGAATGGCTGGACTTGGTTTTGCAGAATGGCTGGGCTTATGGCACGGGCGGGTCCAAGCTGCATCGCAAATTCATCATGAACGCGATTTCGACTGGCGGCAGCCGTGATGCTTATCACGTGGATGGACGCAATCGCTTTCAACTCGGTCAGCTTTTAGCGCCGTTCGATCAGAGCGCACATCTATGTGGCATGGGCTATCTGGCACCCTTTGCTGTTTACACCGGTCGGCATATGGACCCGGTTGAGCTGTCTGCACAGGCAGAGTCTTATCGGGATTTGTTGATTGAACTGCGCGACGGGCGGTTGGAGCCAATCAAACATCTGGCGAAGAATTATGACTTGCCAAAGGCCTTTGGCGCACAAGCGGCGAGGGCTGAATATGCATCTTGAGGAATTATTGCTCGGGGCATTCGTCTATCTGGCCGCTGCCGTCATCGCCGCGCCGATTGCGATCCGGCTAGGGCTTGGCTCTGTCCTCGGCTATTTGATTGCAGGCATTGTGATCGGGCCCTCGGTTCTGGGGTTCATTAAAGGCGGTGAGGGCGTCCTGCACTTCGCCGAGTTCGGCGTCATCATGATGCTGTTTCTCGTCGGACTGGAATTGCAGCCATCAAAGTTGTGGGAGTTGCGTCGATCCATTCTCGGACTTGGCGGATTGCAAGTGGCGGGCACTGCCGCGGCGATTGGCGGCGCGGCGTATCTTTTCGGCGTTGAGTGGAAAACCGCTTTGGTGATTGGTCTGTGCTTGGCGCTCTCTTCGACCGCCATCGTTCTGCAGAGTATGCAAGAACGCGGCTTGATGAAAACATCGGTCGGGCAGTCAACCTTCTCGGTTCTGCTGTTTCAAGATATTTCGATCATTCCTATGCTGGCGCTGTTGCCCCTTCTTGCCACACAAACGCAAGGAACTTCGGAGAGCACGAGCCTCATCGCCAACTTGCCCGCATGGGCGCAAACGCTTTCAGTCTTTGGCGCCGTGGCCGGCATTATCTTCGCGGGTCGTTATCTCATGCGACCTTTGTTCCGCATGGTGGCGGCGGCGAAAATCCGCGAGATTTTTGTGGCGTTTGCCTTGTTGATCGTGGTCGGCATAACGCTGTTGATGCAGTTGGTTGGTCTATCAGCGGCGCTCGGCACGTTTCTGGCGGGCGTGGTCCTTGCTGAAAGCGAATACCGGCACGAACTGGAGCAGGATCTTGATCCGTTCAAGGGCTTGCTGCTGGCCGTGTTTTTCATTGCTGTGGGTGCAGGCATCGATTTTAATCTGCTCATGAATGAGCCGATGAAAATTATCGGCTTGGTGTTCGGCTTCATTCTCATCAAGCTCTTGGTTCATTTTCTGATTGCCAAATTGTTCCGCATTGCGACGCCTGACGCCTCCCGGTTTTCGTTCATGCTGGCGCAGGGGGGCGAGTTTGCCTTTGTGCTGATTTCCTTTGTGACTGGTCTTGGCCTTCTTGGCGTCGCTGATGCCGGGCTATTGGTGGCCATGGTGGCGATTTCCATGGCGCTCGCGCCCTTGCTGATAATTTTCGAAGAGAGGCTCATACAACCGCTCTTCGTTCACGGGGGCGAATTGCGTGACCCCGATGTCATTGATGAGACGGGGGCAAAGGTAATCATCGCCGGCTACGGCCGTTTCGGCATGGTCGTCGGTCGCGTGCTCTTGGCCAACGGCTACAATGTTGTTGTGCTGGAGCATGACACAGAGCAGATTGAGGTTTTGCGCAAATTCGGCTTCAAACTGTTTTACGGCGATGCCTCACGGCCGGACCTGTTGGAAGCGGCGGGTGCGCGCGAGGCGGAGATTCTAATCGTCGCTGTCGATGACCGCGACAAGGCCAATGAAATTGTTGGCGTTGCCAGGCAGCAGTTTCCAAACCTTCGCATTTTTGCCCGCGCTTCGGATCGTGTTCATGCCTATGACTTGCTCGACGCCGGCGTGAAGGACGTTTATCGCGAGTTATTTGACGCATCCGTCCAGATGGGTGAAGACGCACTCGTGGCGCTCGGCAAGCATCCTTATGAGGCGCATCGCGCGGCACTGCTGTTCAAGGCGCATGACAAAGAAATGCTCCTGAAAGCGGCGGCACTTCGCGGCGACAACGCGGCTCTCGTCGATATGAGCCGCAAGGGCCGAGCTGAAATTTCCAACGTTCTCGCCGCAGACCGCGCGGGAACGCCGGTCAATGCGGAATCTGCTTGGCTGGCGCAGGATCGTCCGGATCAATAGCTAGTTGTCTGCAAGCACTAACAAACTGTCGCGATCAAACGAGACGCTCACTGTTTCGCCGAATTTCGGCGGCGGGGAGGTCGGGTCGTTGAATGTGTCGAAAGAAATGTTGGTATCACCTGCATTGACCTTCATGCGCAGGACCGAGCCGAGGAAGTCGACGCTGACGATCTTGCCGGTCATTTTAATGTCGCCTCGTTCACCCTTCAGCGAGACCGCTTCAGGGCGCAGGGCCAGTGTCAAAACGCTGTCATTTACTGCCGAAGCAGGAAGTGTCAGACCGGATATTTTTGTCCCAGCAGCTTGCACTTCGCCCTTGGCCTGATTGGTTACGGTCGCATTCAACATCGACAATGTTCCGACAAACTGGGCGACGAAACGCGTGGACGGGCGATTGTAGATTTCGAACGGCGTACCGATCTGGTCGGCGACGCCTTGGTGCATCACGACCACACGGTCGGAGATCGACAGCGCCTCTTCCTGATCGTGGGTGACGAAGATCGCGGTGATGCCGAGACGCTGTTGAATCGCGCGCATTTCCTCGCGCAGTGACACGCGGATTTTCGCGTCCAGCGCCGAGAGCGGCTCATCGAGCAGAAGCACACGGGGACGCACCGCCAAGGCGCGGGCAAGCGCAACGCGTTGCTGCTGGCCGCCGGAAAGCTGGAACGGGTAACGGCTGCCGAGTTCGGGAAGACCGATCAGGCCCAGCATTTCATCGACGCGCTGGCCGGTTTCAACTTTGTTGACACCGGCAACACGCAGACCGAACGCGACATTTTGCGCAACGGTGAGGTTCGGGAACAGTGCATAGGCTTGGAACATCATGCCAATGTTGCGCTGGTTGGGCTTGAGATCGACGACATCCTTACCATCAATGCGAATGGCGCCGGTGGTTGGCGTCTCGAACCCGGCGACCATGCGAAGCACCGTCGTCTTGCCGCAGCCGGACGGGCCGAGCAGCGAGACGAACTCGCCCTTTTCAATGTCGAGATTGAAATCTTTGACCACGCGTGTCGGGCCGAAAGACTTCTCCAGATGCTCGATTTCAAGAAAGGCCATCAGCGTTGTGCTTTCGTGTGTTTGGAAAAGCGGGTGATAAGTTGAATGAGACCCATACAGGCCCAAGTGATCCCGAACGAGATAACGGCGAGCGCGGCGGGTTCATAAGCGCGGTTTGCACCAAGCTGCTGCAAGTAGGGGCCGAAGGCCGGACGGTCCAACAGCGCCGCCATTGTGAACTCACCAATGACAATCGCAAAGGTAAGAAATGCGCCGGAAAGAACAGCGACCATGACATTGGGCAAAATGACACGGCCAAGAATGGTGATCCAACCTGCCCCAAGACTTTGCGCTGCCTCGGTCAGTGTGGCGACATCAATGGTGCGCAGACCCGTATCAACCGAGCGGTACATATAAGGCAAAGCCAAGGTCGCATAACCGAACATCAGCAGAATGTTCGTGCCCATGGCGGTACCAGTGAGGGGCAGCCAGCTTGATGTATTGTAAAGGCGGATATAGCCGAACACGATGACGATTGCCGGGATCACCAGAGGCAGGAGCGTGACAAATTCGATGAAAGGCCGGGCGCGGGGCATTTTCAGGCGCACCCAATAGGCGGTGGGCACAATGAGGAGCACGCCGAACAGAATAGTAAAGAGCGCCATCAAGACCGAATAGCCAAAGGTTTCCTGAAATCTCGGATCGCCCAAAACTTTGGCATAGGCATCGAAGGAGTAGACGCCACGCCGCATTTTCAGCGAAAACTCGGTCATGCCGATGAGCGGCAGCGCGAAGATCAAAGCGCCAATGAGGAGTGCGCCCCAAGACCAGATACGCGTCATTTTATCGTTTCTCCCAATCTATAAAATGACGCGTTGGTTTGACGTGCCGCATCTCCGGACGAAAAACCGGTTCCCGCTTTTTGTGGAGATGCCTTTGTCATTTCAGCCACCTCTCGGAGCGCGTGCGCAGCCAAATGTAAATGGCATTGGCAATCCCGGTGATGACGATCATGCCAAAGGCCAGCGCATAGCCCAAATGCGGATCGCCCAAGACATCACCACGGATTTGCGCAAACAACTTGAGCGGCACGATATTCAATTGCGGGCCGGTCAACGCATAGGCGGTTGCCACCGCACCGAAGGCGTTAGCAAACAAAAGCGCGAAGGTTCCAAGGAGCGACGGAAACAATATCGGCAAGGCGACCATGCGCCAATATTGAAAACCGGTCGCGCCAAGCACTGTCGCCGCCTCTTTCCATTCGCGCTTTAGACCATCGAGCGCCGGCGTGATGATAAGGATCATCAGGGGGATTTGGAAAAACAGATAGGTGAGGCTGAGGCCGACAAAGCTCAAAAGATTAAAGCCGAGGTCACGCAGATCAATGCCAAGTTTCGTACGCAAGAAAACAGTGATGAGGCCGACGGGACCGATGGTGGCGAGGAATGCGAAGGCCAGCGGTACGCCGGCGAAGTTTGAGGCGACGCCGGAAAAAGTCAACAGCGGGCTGCGGATCCATTTTGGCAGGCCACCCAAAACAACGGCTGCCGCCATGGCAAAGCCGATCAGGCAACCAAGCAGCGCGGTCAGCAAGCTGAGTTTAATCGAAACCCAATAAGCAGAGCGGATGGAACCGGTATTAAGTGCGCGAATGTTGTCGAGCGTAAAAGCGCCATCGGGCGATTGAAACGCACCAAAGACGATTTTCAATGTCGGAAGAATAAGAAACAGAATTGCAAAAAGGGCAAAGGGCATAAGGCCCAGCCAATTGAGCGGCAATTTCGCTCGTCGGGGCCCCGCTCGCTTGGGCTTGGCCACCAGAGCGCCGTTTTCAAGCCGTGTGCTCAAGGCATGCTTCCCCATTCATCGTCACAAGCCCAATCCTAACGCGTATGTTCCCTGATTCTTGGCGTGTGACTATTCAGTCAAAACCCGCCCCGGTTGAAATAACCGGAGCGGGAAGTGATCTTGTCTTGGATAGACTATTTCACGTCAGCAGCGACAGTGGCATCCCAGCCCTTTGTCACGGCTTCCTTGTTGGCACCCTGTTCCTCAATGGTTGGAAACACAGCGGCTTCATACGAAGCAGCCGGAGGGAGCTTGTCGAGCAGGTCCTGCGGGATTTTGCCGGCTTTCGACATCGCGTTGAAGCGGATCGGGTGGCAGTAGCCCTTCAGCCAAGCAAGCTGACCCTCGTCAGAGTAGAGATATTCCATCCAAAGCTTTGCTGCGTTCGGATGTGGTGCGTAAGCGCTGATTGCCTGAACATAAACACCGGCTAGAACGCCAGATTTTGGCACAACAACATCAACCGGCGGATTGCCAGCCAATGTGTCGCGCCAAGACAGAGCGTTATAGTCCCAAGCAGCAATGATCGGTGTTGCGCCCTGCGCCATCGTTCCCGCCTTACCGGCAATAGGGACAAAATTTCCAGCCTTGTTCATCTCGGCAAAGTAGGCGAGACCCTTATCTCCAGATTCCTTGCCTGGCTTCCCGCCATTCGCCATTCCTGCCGCCAAAACACCCAAAATTGCTTGGTTGGATGTTCGTGGATCGCCTGCCAAAGCCACTTGACCCTTGTATTCCGGCTTCAAAAGGTCAGCCCAGTCGGCGGGGACATTCTTCAC
>JANOYJ010000359.1:0-3439 GCA_031428815.1 Phyllobacterium sp. | reverse complement strand
CTTCGATCAAGGCCCAAGCCTTATCCGCCAGATCCTGCGTCAGCCGCTCGACATAAAATGAACCCGCCAATGGATCAACGACATCGGTAATGCCGGTCTCGTGCTGCAAGATGAGTTGCGTATTGCGGGCGATGCGGGCGGAGAATTCGGTGGGAAGGGCAATGGCTTCGTCAAAGGAATTTGTGTGCAGCGACTGCGTACCCCCAAGCACCGCCGACATGGCCTCAAACGCGGTGCGGACAATGTTGTTATACGGGTCCTGCTCCTGCAGCGACACGCCCGACGTCTGGCAATGCGTGCGCAGCATTTTCGAGGATTCTTTTTTCGGTTTGAATTCCTCCATGATCCGCGACCAGAGGAGCCGCGCAGCGCGCAGCTTCGCCGCCTCCATGAAAAAGTTCATGCCAATGGCAAAGAAAAACGACAAGCGCCCGGCAAACGCATCGACATCCATGCCCTTGGCCAAAGCCGCCCGCACATAATCGCGCCCGTCGGCAAGGGTAAACGCCAACTCTTGGACCAACGTCGCGCCGGCCTCCTGCATGTGATAGCCGGAGATCGAGATCGAGTTGAATTTCGGCATTTCCCGCGCGGTGTAGTCGATAATATCGGCGACGATGCGCATCGACGGCTCAGGCGGGTAAATATAGGTGTTGCGCACCATGAATTCTTTCAGCACATCGTTCTGGATGGTGCCCGACAGCGCCGCGCGCGGCACGCCCTGCTCCTCGCCCGCCACGATGAACGACGCCAGCACCGGAATGACCGCGCCGTTCATCGTCATCGACACGGAGACTTTGTCGAGCGGGATGCCATCGAACAGGATTTTCATGTCCTCGACGGAATCAATCGCAACGCCCGCCTTGCCGACGTCGCCGACCACACGCGGATGGTCGCTGTCATAGCCGCGGTGGGTAGCAAGATCAAATGCGACGGAGACGCCCTGCTGCCCGGCGGCGAGGCCCTTGCGGTAGAAGGCGTTGGATTCTTCCGCCGTTGAGAACCCCGCATATTGGCGGATGGTCCAAGGCCGCCCTGCATACATCGTCGCGCGAGGCCCGCGTGTGAACGGGGCGAAGCCGGGAAGCGTGGATGTGTCGATGGTGCTTACGTCTTCGGCGGTGTAGAGCGGTTTGACGTCGATGCCTTCGGGCGTCGGACGTGGCGCTGGGGAAGCGCCGAGTTCGCGGACGGCGTGGGCTCGCCAGTCGGTGAGTTTGGTCATCACACAAACTCCAAAATCACATCATCGACCGCCAGAGACTCTCCAGCCTTGGCGTTGACACTCTTCACCACGCCCTTACGCTCGGCCTTCAGCACATTCTCCATCTTCATGGCTTCCACTGTCGCCAGCGTCTGTCCCTGCTGCACCTCATCGCCGATGCTGACGACGATGGAGGTAATCAGCCCCGGCATCGGGCAAAGCAGCACTTTGGACGTATCCGCCGTCTTTTTCGCCAGCATAAACGTCGCCAGCTCCGCCATGCGCGGCGTGCGGCATTGGACTTTCACATCCGCGCCGCGATAGCGGTATCTGAGGCCCGGCATCAGACGTTCGCTCTTGACCGCCATGGACTGGCCATCAATCACAGCCTCAATCAACGACATCCCCGGACGCCAGTCGCCAATGTCGACGTGGCGGATTTTGTCATGAATCACAACAGCATAGCGTCCGTCTTTGCCCTGAATATTCAGCGCAATCTGTTTGCCGTTCAGCACAATCACCCAGTCCGACCCAATGACGCGCCGGTGATGCTCCATCGTGCCGGAAATCTGCGTCGCGCGGGTTTGGATGGTTAGATTGCAGGCGGCGGCGATAGCGGCGAGGCTTTCCAGTGTTGCATCCGGCAGCGTGACGCCGGAAAAACCGTCGGGAAACTCCTCGGCGATGAACGCGGTGGTGATCTCACCTGATCGGAATTTCGGGTTGGCCATGACGGCGGACAGGAACGGCAGATTATGGCCGATGCCCTCCAGCTCGAACCGGTCGAGCGCCTCTTCCATGGCATCAATCGCTCCAGCGCGGTCCGGCGCCCAGGTGCAGAGCTTGGCGATCATCGGATCGTAAAACATCGAAATCTCGCCGCCCTCGACAACGCCGGTGTCGTTCCGGATCACTGCGCCGCTCTTTGTGCCGCCCTCTTCCGGCGGACGGTATTTGGTCAGGCGGCCAATCGACGGCAGGAAGCCGCGATACGGGTCCTCGGCATAGAGCCGGCTCTCGACGGCCCAGCCGTTGAGCTGCACGTCGGCTTGGGAGAAGGACAGTTTTTCGCCCGCCGCGACGCGGATCATTTGCTCGACGATGTCGATGCCGGTAATGAGCTCCGTCACTGGATGCTCAACTTGCAGCCGCGTGTTCATTTCGAGAAAATAGAAATTGCGGCTTGCATCGACAATGAACTCGACCGTCCCCGCTGAGCAATAATTCACCGCCTTGGCCAGCGCCACCGCCTGCTCGCCCATCGCCTTGCGCGTCGCGGCATCGAGAAACGGCGACGGCGCTTCCTCGATCACCTTCTGGTTCCGCCGCTGGATCGAGCACTCGCGCTCGTTCAAGTAAAGGCAGTTGCCAAACTTGTCGCCAAGCACCTGAATTTCGATATGGCGCGGTTGCGTGACAAATTTTTCGATGAAGATTCGATCATCGCCAAACGACGCCGCAGCCTCGTTCTTCGACGATTGAAACCCTTCCCGCGTCTCAGCCTCGTTGAAGGCGATGCGCATCCCCTTGCCGCCGCCGCCGGCCGAGGCCTTGATCATCACCGGATAGCCAATCTCGCCCGCGATCGTCACCGCCTCGTCGGCGTCAGCGATAATGCCCATATAGCCGGGCACGGTGGACACGCCCGCCGCCGCCGCCAATTTCTTCGAGGAAATCTTGTCGCCCATCGCATGAATAGCGCCCGAAGGCGGCCCGATAAACGCGACCCCCGCCGCCTCCAGCCGTTCGGCAAACTCGGCGCGTTCGGACAAAAACCCATAGCCCGGATGCACCGCGTCTGCGCCTGACTGGCGCACGGCATTCATGATCTTGTCAATGACGATATAGGACTGCGCCGCTGGAGAAGGCCCGATATGCACCGCCTCATCCGCCATTTTCACATGCAGCGCATTGCGGTCGGCATCCGAGTAAACCGCAACGGTTTTGATGCCCATCGACCGGGCCGTCTTCATCACGCGGCAGGCAATTTCGCCGCGATTGGCGATGAGGATTTTTGTCAGCATGGATGCCCCGTCAATGGCCTTAAGTGAACGCGCCCGGAAAATTCTTCCGCGCCAGCGGCACATCTAGCTTGAGCAGCGCATCGTAGTCGATTGGACTAAAGTTATCATCCGCCGCGACAATCTCGCGTCCCAAAAGCCAATTAATCCGCCCCGCATCAATATTGCCGCGCACGAAAGGCTGATCCTTATAGAGCTTGTACAAGGAGCCGAT
>JANOYJ010000358.1:0-4975 GCA_031428815.1 Phyllobacterium sp. | reverse complement strand
TCCTGTTGAAATAACGCCGCGCCGCTGCTTCCACGCCGTAGGAATTTGAACCGAAATAGACCCGGTTCAGATACATTTCGAGAATTTCGTCTTTCGAATATTGATGCTCAAGCCATATGGCGAGCAACACTTCCTGAACTTTTCGCTCAAGCGTGCGGTCAGGCTTCAGGAAAAGGTTCTTTGCAAGCTGCTGCGTTAAGGTTGAGCCGCCCTGCACCATGCGGCCGGCCGTCACATTGCGCAGCATGGCGCGTGAAAACCCGATCGGATCAAATCCGAAATGGCTATAAAAACGACGGTCTTCGATAGCGACAACCGCCTGCGGCAGATAGGGTGACATATCGTGCAGCCCGACGGCCTCGCCGCCCGTCGTGCCACGATTGGCAATCAACTTGCCGCGAACGCCAAGGATTTTCACATTGGGCTCGCGGTCCGGCACCGCCCAAGTCGTCGCGCTTGGCATGCGCGAACCATAATAACCCACAACCCCCGCCGCGCCGACACCGACCCAGATGCAAAGGATTAGTGCCCAATAAAACAGTTTGCCGAACAGGCTGACGCTGCGCCGTCCACGCGAGCGTCTTGGCCTTCTGGCCTTACCACGGGTGCGACGCGGGGCCGAACGGTCGCCTTCGGTCACCGAAATATCTGAAGCGCTGCGCCTACTCGAACCGCCCTCGAAACTTGGTTCGATCCTGTTTTTGCCGTTCGTACCCAAACTACCACCATGAAACGCAACCAGACGAATGACAGGAATCGTCCCATTCCTGCCCTTTCAATGTAATTGCGGCGATTTAAGGTGGGGTTAACCCTCAACTATGAGCGAATATATCTTCCTCGTCCCAACCGCTGAGATCAAGCCGCGCCCGGGTGGGCAGGAACTTGAAACAGGCTTCGGCCATTGCCACACGGTTTTCGCGGGTGAGGCGCTTATCGAGTTCAGTTTTGAGGCGATGCAGATAGAGGACATCTGACGCTGCGTATTCGAGCTGTGCTGGAGTTAGTTTTTCCGCCGCCCAGTCAGAGCTTTGCTGCACTTTGGAAAGCTGCACGTCGAGAAGCTCGGAGCAAATGTCTTTCAGCCCATGCCGGTCCGTGTAGGTCCGTGTCAGGCGCGAGGCGATTTTGGTGCAGAAGACCGGCTCTGGCATCGCGTTGAGATTATGAAACAACACAGCCAGATCAAACCGGCCAAAATGGAAAATCTTCGTGATCTTCTTGTTTTTCAATAGTTTGACGAGATTGGGCGCGGACGCTTTTCCGGCGGAAATTTGCACCACATCTGCCGAGCCATCGCCCGGCGAGAGTTGCACAACGCAGAGCCGGTCGCGATGCGGCTTGAGGCCGAGCGTTTCGGTATCAATGGCGACTGAATCCACATTGTAATGATCGAGATTTGGCAGATCGCCCTTGTGATAACGGATGGTCATTTTGGTTCAGGCCCTTGCAAAATTGCCGGATTGAAACGAAACGGCCGCAGACCAACCCACTTCATCTGCACCAATGCGTCATCGCCATCCGCATAACTGGCTTTTCGAGTGGCGCTATGCCGGAAACCCAGCCGCGCGTAAAGTGCTCTGGCTGCAGTGTTTGAGGGGCGAACGAAAAGCCGCAAAATAGGACGCGGCGAAATAGCGATCGCGACTTCAACCATTCTGCGTCCAATGCCGCGCCCTGTGGCATGTGGCGCCACACCGACAAAATCAATGCCGGTCCATGGGCGCGCTGGGCGGTTGCGCAGAACAAGGAAGCCAACAACGTCGCCTGCCAATTCCGCAACGAGCACAATCACCTGCTTGTTCTTGCTCAATGCGCTGAAATCCTCTGGATAAAGTTGGTTCACATCACCTGGGAATAATTCGTTTTGCAAGGCGAAGACAGCTTGTGCGTCCAAGGTTTCGGCGCACCGGATGCGGACATCATGGTCAAGATGTTTTCCCATCATTCTCCTCTGCGAAAGCTGCGAGAATGCGCACCCAGGAGCGTGCGCCTTTGTGAAACGAGGTCAGTTCGTATTTTTCATTGGGTGAATGAATACGGTCATCGGCAAGTCCGAAGCCGATTAGCAGCGAGGGCATGCCGAGAAAACTCTGAAAATCGCCCACTATAGGAATCGACCCGCCCATTCCGATCATCGCCGTTGGCTTTGGCCACTCATCCGACAGCGCATTCTTGGCTTGGTCGATTAGCGGTGAGGAATAGGGCAGTTGCGTTGCCGGTGCGCCGCCATGATCGATAAATTCGACTGAGCAATCGGCAGGCACGCGGGCGCGAACGAAATCACGGAAGGCGGCTCTTATCTTGGCGGGGTTTTGGCTTTGCACGAGGCGGCAGGAAATTTTCGCGGATGCTTTCGCCGCGATGACTGTCTTGAAACCTTCACCGGTATAGCCGCCGATAATCCCGTTCACTTCCGCCGTCGGCCGCGCCCATATAAGTTCGAGAACAGAGCGGCCTTTTTCGCCGGACGGAATGCCAAGACCGATTTCGCCGAGAAAACTTTCTGTCGTGAGACCAAGCGCTTCCCACATTTTTAGTATTTCCGCAGGTGTTTCCTCCACGCCGTCATAGAAGTCCGCTATCATAACCTTGCCGTCCGCATCGTGCAGGTCTGACAGGATTTTGGACAGGATATGAATAGGATTTGCTGCCGCGCCGCCATAATAGCCGGAGTGCAGATCACGTGAAGCGGCGGAAATGATAATTTCCTCCTCCATCAGACCGCGCAAGCTCGTGGCAATAGCGGGCGTCTCGCGATCCCACATATTGGTATCGCAAACCAGCGCGACCTTGGCCCTCAACTCGTCGGCATTGGCCGCTAGAAACGGTTTTAACGACGGCGAGCCGGATTCCTCTTCGCCCTCGAACAGGATGGTGACGCGGCAGGGCAGTTTCCCATGTGCGCCCTTATAGGCACGGCAGGCTTCGACAAACGTCATCAGCTGCCCCTTGTCGTCTCCCGAACCGCGTCCGAAAATCTCCTTTGACCCGTCAGCGCGGGTGCGCAGACGCGCATCAAACGGATCGCCGTCCCAAAGGTTAAGCGGATCAACCGGCTGCACATCATAATGGCCATAAAACAAAACATGCGGCCCCTCGCCGTCATGATGCGCGACGACCATCGGATGACCAGTGGTCTCGCGGACCGATGCCTCAAAGTCGATGCTTGTGAGATCATCCACCAGCCATTCAGCGGCCTTGCGGCATTCATTGGCATACGCGGGATCGGTTGAAATCGACTGGATACGCATCAAAGCAAACAGCCGCTCAAGTGCCGCATCAGCAGACTCTTCAATCTTGGTGAGGACGGGTTCGATATTCATTGTGGTCCTTCGAATCGTTTGCAAGGACACTATAGCGTTTCCGCTTTTGACGGAATCGTCAAAAGCAAAGGACAACGCGGCACTTCAACAACTAAGAGCGACACGCGCCCAAAAAAAGACCGCCATGGAGGAGGGGGGGTCCATGGCGGTACTGGTAGTCTAACAATTATGCGACAGTCCGAAGAGGGGGGTGGACTGCCGCAAATCCGGTCGGGCGGGGGACGAGCCGTTCCGGAACACCGGCTATAATGCCGATAATTGTTATTTGGGCTAGGGATTGTGGCGATTCAAGGACACCAAAGATTAACGTTTTGTAACGATTGCGTGATGCCCCCCGGCAAGGTTAAATCACAATTATGAAACAAGGTGATCATCTCTTTCTCGTCGATGGCTCGGGCTATATTTTCCGCGCCTATCATGCCCTGCCGCCGTTGACGCGCAAATCCGATGGCACGCCGGTCGGTGCCGTGTCTGGCTTTTGCAACATGCTTTGGAAGCTGGTGAAGGAAGCGCGCGATACGTCCGTCGGCGTGACGCCAACGCACTTTGCGGTCATTTTCGACTATTCATCGAAGACTTTCCGCAACGATCTCTACCCCGAATACAAAGCCAACCGCTCCGCTCCGCCGGAAGATCTGATCCCGCAATTCGGATTAATTCGCCAAGCGACAATTGCCTTTGATCTGCCCTGTATCGAGATGAAAGGCTTTGAGGCCGATGATCTAATCGCGACCTATACGCGCCAAGCGCTGGCGGCGGGCGGTGATGTGACAATTGTCTCGTCCGACAAGGATTTAATGCAATTGGTCGGCCCGCGCGTCGTCCTATACGACACGATGAAGGACAAGCGTCTCAGTATTCCTGATGTCATCGAAAAATGGGGCGTGCCGCCGGAGAAGATGATAGAGCTTCAAGCGCTCACCGGTGACTCAGCCGATAATGTGCCGGGTGTGCCGGGTATCGGGCCAAAAACGGCGGCGGCTTTGCTCGAAGAATATGGCGATCTCGAAACGCTGCTGGCGCGGGCAGGCGAGATCAAACAGGAAAAGCGGCGCCAGAGCATTCTCGACAATATCGATAAAGTGCGGCTGTCGCGCGAGTTGGTGACGCTGAAGCAAGATGTGCCATTGGAAGTGGCACTGGAAGCGCTGTCGCTCGAGGCTCCAAACGGGCCCAAGCTCGTGGCGTTTTTGAAAGCGATGGAATTTACCTCGCTGACACGGCGCGTGGCCGACGCGACCGGAACAGATGCGTCGGCGGTGGATGCGGCGAGCGTGATCGTGGAACTGGGTCGGGATGCACATGGACCGGACCATGAACCATCGAGCCAGACGCTCCCTTCTGGCTTGCCAACCATCTCCCCCGCAAGTGGGGAGATTTCAAGTGGCTTCGCTTCCGCCTCTCCCTCAACCAATACAAGCAAGGGCGAGACCGTGGCACAGCCAATCTCCCCCCTTGAGGGTGAGATGCCCGGCAGGGCAGAGAGGGGTGCAGCGCGGCAAGTAAACGCATCAACGCCGACTATGCTCGCCAAATCTCGCGCCGACGAAGCACTCGTCGCAAAAGTGGACACAACCAAATACGCCTGCATCCAAGACGTCGCCACACTCAGAACTTGGTGCGATGCAGCCATTGAATCAGGCTTCGTCGCC
>JANOYJ010000357.1:0-3892 GCA_031428815.1 Phyllobacterium sp. | reverse complement strand
CGGGATCACTTTCGATCAGTGCTTGAATTCTTGCTTCTTCCTCGTCGGAAATCGGAGGAACATAACGTTTAAGTTGTTTCATGCGTTTCCCTTTCCTTGCGACTCGACGGTCGCATTGAGATGATCGAAATGCCTTCGGTTCCAAGTGTTGCGTACACGGTCGAAATCACGTCGGAATACAAGTATCCAATTGCCATAAACCGCCCGTTCTTTGCTGTGGTTATGGTCGATCCGGCAAAGAAGTCCGCATCATGCTTTGTGAGGTTCTCGACGCGTTTTCGCTCATCATAGGTGATTTTCATCGCAATAAATGTATCACAATAAAATCAACCGTCAACAATAAATGTGATGCTTAAATTAACTGTTGCTGACTCTCGTCACACAAATTCAATCACTGCTTCAATCTCAACCGGCGCGTTCAGCGGTAGACTTGCCGCGCAGACGGCGGCGCGGGCGTGACGCCCCTTGTCGCCCAAAACGTCGACCAAGAGATCGGACGCTGCATTCGCCACTAGATGCGGCGTGACGAAATCCGGCGTCGCTGCGACGAAGACTGTGATTTTGACGATTCGGGAAATGCGTTCGAGATCGCCCAAAGCTGCTTCTGCTTGGCTCAAAATATTGATCGCGCATTGCCGCGCCGCTTCTTGGGCCCCGGGAACATCCAGGTCGCGACCCAAAAGGCCCGTCGCCAGAAGTTTTCCATCTTTCGATGGCAATTGCCCCGAAGTGAACAGCAAATTGCCGGAAATCACGAAGGGAAGGTAGTTTGCGACCGGAGCTGCCGCCTTGGGTAAGGCTATGTTGAGGGTTTTCAGGCGATCATGAATTGTCGTGGTCATGCTATCTCTCGGGTATCGCTTGGCAGTGAAAAGCGCTAATTGTTGAATGCTCACATTTTCGCCTCGCTTTTGCCATGGCAATTCGTCTTAATAGGGCAAGTTTTTGGAGACCCTGATGCGTCATTTGTCGATTTTGCTTTCAGCCGGTGTGGTTCTGTGCGTTTCGGCTGGCGCGGGCAATGCCGCATCTGCGTCGTCGTTGATTCCGCATCGGGCTGTTTATGACCTCGAATTGAAGAATGCGTCGGATCGCTCCGGCATTACCGGGCTCACGGGCCGTATGGTCTATGAGTTTAACGGCTCTGCATGTGAAGGTTACACAACGACGTTTCGCTATGTAACGCAAATCGATAATGGCGAACAATTGCGCCTTACCGATCAGCAGACGACAACCTTTGAAGCGGGGGACGGCTCAGCGTTCCGATTCTTGACAAAGAGTTTTGTCGATAAGCAGCTCGATACAGAAACCATCGGTAACGCCACTAATGATGCAAAAGGCATTGCGGTCAAATTGACAAAGCCCACCGAAGAAAAGCTTGAATTGGCGAAGAGCCAGTTTCCGACGCAACATCTGCTTGAACTTCTCGGCAAGGCCGAAAAAGGCGAAAACTTCTATGAGACGTCAATCTATGACGGTTCTGACGAAGCCAACAAGATTTTGGCGACCACAGTCATTATCGGCAAGGACGACATCAAGGCACCGGGTGCCAATGATGATGTTGCGCCGATGAAAGACTTGGGAAAAACCCATTTCTGGCCGGTATCGATGTCCTATTTTGAAGATAGCAAAGACTCCGAAGGGCTGCCGGTCTACCAGATCGCGTTCAAGCTCTATGATAACGGGATTACCCGTGACCTCATCATGGACTATGGTGATTTCTCCATGACGGGACGGCTCGTGGACCTTAAAGTCTTTGACAAGGCATCCGATTGTAAGCTGCAATAGGCGGCTAACCTATGGCGAAGCTGGACGTTTTCGTTGCGCCGCGACCGAACCTTGCCCTTATCAAAGCGCTGAACTTTGTGAACCATTGGTTGATGCTCGGTGGTATTCCGCTCTTGCGCGATATTCCTCTGCTCGGACGGATTCCGGGCATAAAAGGGTTTTCAGATATTCGGCGCTGGGACTTCCCACCGGATGATCAAACTCGGTTGAAAGCCGTTTGCGGGCCGGGCAAAGCAACATTCATCACGCCAAACCACCCGGAATTTTTCACGGACTGGATGATCGACAAGCATGTGCTGGCCGGAGCGGCACCGCTGGCTGCTTGCTGGGCAACGCATGGCGTGGTCAACGGCCTGGGTACTTTGGCGCAGAAATTTTGGCTCGCCAATAATTTGATTGCGCAGATTCCGGGCGATGCAGAGAAGGCGAGGGCGCACTCGGTTGATTGGGCGGTTAAAGGCCATGGCGTACTTTTGCATCCGGAAGGTTCGGTCGGCTGGCATTCAAACTATGTTGCGCCACTGTTTTCCGGTGCTGCCGAAATGGCGATGGAAGCATTGAAGCAAGGGCGGGATGATGATCTGAAGTTCCAAGCCTATGTCGCACCTGTGGTCTGGAAGCTGGTTTTTTTGAGTGATGTCTCCTCGGGTCTTGCGCGGGAATGTGCCTATATCGAGAAGCGGCTGAGGATCGCGACGCCCCACGGATCAACGCCTGCGCAGCGTGCCTACCTCGTCTATTCTGCCTTGCTAACGCGAGATGAAATGGCGCTCGGCTTGATCGCCGGAGAAAGTGCACCCTATCGCGAACGCCAAAAACGGGTCATCGCAGCGATCCGTGACAAACTTGCAGGGCTGCTCGGTATCGATAAAAGTGGTGAGGTTGATTTATCGCGGCTTGCCCGTCGCAAGATGCGCGAACTTGCCAAGGGCAGCGCCGAAGCCAATGAGATCAAACGCCTATCTGAAATGCTATTTCGTGTTGGACGCGTTTCGGAGTTTGCTTTTGAAAGCCCGGAAATTTCACAAGAGGAAATCGCAGAACATCTGAAGCGCATTCGCAACGACTATTGCTCCGGCACATTGCGCGATGGCGTTAACACGTTTGTTCCACAGCCGGTCGGGCCGCGTCAGGCAATCTTGCGTGTCGTCGAGCCGTTGTCGATGCATGATTGGACGGGAACGGCTGATGAGGCGGCGGCGGAAATGCGGGAGCGGATGCAGGCCGCGCTTGATGTGATCAATGCAAGTTTGACGCTTCGAAAAGAGAAAAATCCTTTTTTCGCCACTTAAGCTTAGATTTTTGATGCCTCCCCGTGCGGGCGATGTGCTGATCGGAGATCTACGCAAGCAGTGCCGCATTCATCGCTCTGTCGTGCGACATTCCGGCGTAAGCTTTCACTTACTCATACCCGTGACACCGCCATTTTCCGCAATCAGAACGCATTGCGGGCAAAAAGAAGGTCATCGGTGATGCGGGTTACCCAGAAGGCTTGCTGCTGATGCGATAGGAGAGGGTGCTTGCCTTTATGACGCGGCTCCTTTATACGCCGCGTCATTCCACACACGGGGATCGGTTCATGTCGGGAGAAATCCGCCATGCGCCACCGGTGGCACGAAGGTGTCAAACCCCGTGGAGGTTCAACCGGAAAGGACTTTTACATGGCGCTGCCAGAATTCAGCATGCGTCAGCTTCTTGAAGCTGGCGTCCACTTTGGGCATCAAACCCATCGTTGGAACCCGAAAATGCA
Source organism: Phyllobacterium sp. (assembly GCA_031428815.1). GTDB lineage: Bacteria > Pseudomonadota > Alphaproteobacteria > Rhizobiales > Rhizobiaceae > JANOYJ01. Next base: position 354 of record JANOYJ010000357.1, on the reverse strand, counting down.
AGCATACATTTTCGGCACCCGTAATAACATTCACATTCTTGACCTTGGTCAGACCGTGCCTTTGTTGTCGAACGCTCTAAAGGCGATTTCGGACACAGTTGCCCGTGGCGGCCGTGTGTTGTTCGTCGGCACCAAGCGTCAGGCATCAGACATCATTGCAGAAGCCGCGAAGAACTCGGCGCAGTATTATGTCAATGCCCGCTGGCTCGGCGGCATGATGACCAATTGGAAAACCATTTCCAATTCGATCCAGCGCTTGCGTAAGCTCAATGAATTGCTCGCTTCGGGCAATCATGGCTTCACCAAGAAAGAAGCCTTGAACCTTGAGCGTGAGCGCGAAAAGCTTGACCGCGC
>JANOYJ010000356.1:0-4014 GCA_031428815.1 Phyllobacterium sp. | reverse complement strand
CATGCAGCGTCAGGCCGTGCCATTGGTGCGCGCTGAAGCGCCGTTTGTCGGAACCGGTATGGAGCCGATTGTTGCCCGTGACTCTGGCGCCGCCATCGGTGCCCGTCGCGGCGGTATCGTGGATTTGGTCGATGCGACCCGTATCGTTATCCGTGCGACCGAAGACCTTGATCCATCGAAGTCCGGCGTTGACATTTATCGCCTGATGAAGTTCCAGCGCTCGAACCAGAACACCTGCATCAACCAGCGTCCGCTGGTCACGGTCGGTGACATTCTCAACAAGGGCGACATCATCGCCGATGGTCCGTCGACCGATCTCGGCGATTTGGCACTCGGCCGTAACGTGCTCGTCGCGTTCATGCCGTGGAATGGCTATAATTACGAAGATTCGATCCTGCTTTCCGAGCGGATTGTGCGCGATGACGTGTTCACTTCGATCCATATCGAAGAGTTCGAAGTCATGGCCCGCGATACAAAGCTTGGACCGGAAGAAATCACCCGCGATATTCCAAACGTTTCGGAAGAAGCGCTGAAGAATCTCGACGAAGCGGGCATTGTTTATATCGGTGCAGAAATGCAACCGGGCGACATTCTGGTCGGCAAGATCACACCAAAGGGCGAAAGCCCGATGACACCGGAAGAAAAACTTCTGCGCGCCATTTTTGGTGAAAAGGCGTCCGACGTTCGTGACACCTCGATGCGTATGCCCCCTGGGACGTACGGCACCGTCGTTGAAGTGCGCGTATTCAACCGTCACGGAGTCGAAAAAGACGAACGTGCCATGGCGATTGAGCGCGAAGAGATCGAACGTCTTGCCAAGGATCGTGACGATGAACAGGCGATCCTTGATCGCAACGTTTATGGTCGCCTGGTTGACATGCTGAACGGCAAGTCGGCGATTGCCGGTCCTAAGAATTTCAAGAAGGGCGCAAGCCTTTCGAAGGAAGTCATGACCGAGTTCCCGCGTTCGCAGTGGTGGACGTTTGCGGTTGAAGACGAAAAAGTACAGGGCGAGATTGAAGCTTTGCGCGGCCAGTACGACGATTCCAAGAAGCGCCTTGAACAGCGTTTCATGGACAAGGTCGAGAAGGTACAGCGCGGCGACGAAATGCCTCCAGGCGTCATGAAGATGGTCAAGGTCTTTGTTGCTGTGAAGCGCAAGATCCAGCCGGGCGACAAGATGGCCGGACGTCATGGCAATAAGGGTGTTGTGTCAAAGATCGTTCCGATCCAGGACATGCCATTCTTGGCTGATGGCCAGCATGTAGACATCGTGCTCAACCCGCTTGGTGTGCCGAGCCGTATGAATGTGGGCCAGATTTTGGAAACACATTTGGGCTGGGCTTGTGCCGGCATGGGCAAGCAGATCGGTGATCTGATTGAAGCCTATCGCAAGCAGGGCGACATTCAGCCTTTGCGTGACAAGCTGGAGACCTTCATTCCGGACAATGACCGGAACGAGCCGGTGCGCAAATTGGATGATGCATCCATTCTGCGCGTTGCCGACCAGATGAAACACGGCGTTTCAATTGCAACACCGGTTTTCGATGGTGCGAAAGAGGCGGATGTGGACATCATGCTGGCGCAAGCCGGTCTGAAGACATCAGGACAGGTGACGCTCTATGACGGACGTACGGGCGAGGAATTCGATCGTCAGGTAACCGTCGGCTACATCTATATGCTCAAGCTTCACCATTTGGTGGACGACAAGATCCATGCCCGTTCAATCGGACCATATTCTCTGGTTACGCAGCAGCCTTTGGGCGGCAAGGCGCAATTCGGCGGACAGCGTTTCGGCGAAATGGAAGTCTGGGCGCTGGAAGCATATGGCGCGGCTTATACGTTGCAGGAAATGCTCACCGTTAAGTCGGATGACGTTGCCGGACGCACCAAGGTCTATGAAGCGATTGTTCGCGGCGATGATTCATTTGAAGCGGGTATTCCCGAAAGTTTCAATGTTCTCGTCAAAGAAATGCGCTCGCTCGGCCTTAATGTCGAATTGGAAGCGGCTGTTGTGCCGGTCTACCAAGACGATTTGCCGGAAGCAGCCGAGTGATTGGCGAAGGCGGTGTTTTGAAAGCACCGCCTCGCTGACTTTGTTCCCGCGTAGTGGGTTTAGAAAATTCAGATACGGCATTGGGGCTGACGAGCCTGAAATGACCGCTTTAATAACAGGGCATATGGCCCGTCCAGGAGAATAGCATGAACCAAGAGGTCATGAATCTTTTCAAAGATAATGTGCCGGCACAGGTTTTCGATTCCATCAAGATTTCGATTGCCAGCCCGGAGAAGATTCTTTCCTGGTCCTTCGGCGAAATCAAGAAGCCGGAAACGATCAACTATCGCACGTTCAAGCCTGAGCGTGACGGCCTGTTCTGTGCGCGCATTTTCGGGCCCATCAAGGATTACGAATGCCTGTGCGGCAAGTACAAGCGTATGAAATACAAGGGCATCATCTGTGAAAAGTGTGGCGTTGAAGTCACCTTGTCACGCGTTCGGCGCGACCGGATGGGCCATATCGAACTGGCTGCGCCCGTCGCGCACATCTGGTTCCTGAAGTCACTGCCATCGCGTATTGGCACTTTGCTCGACATGACGCTCAAAGATATCGAGCGCGTGCTTTACTTTGAGCACTATATCGTCACCGAACCGGGCCTCACCCCTCTCAAAGAGCATTCGCTGCTCTCCGAAGAAGAGTACATGATTGCTGTTGATGAATATGGCGAAGATTCTTTCACTGCCATGATCGGCGCGGAAGCTATTTATGAGCTTCTGGCCTCGATGAATCTTGAAAAGATCGCCGCGGACCTGCGCGTTGGTCATGCCGAGACATCATCGGAAATCAAGCAGAAGAAGTATATGAAGCGTCTCAAGATTGTTGAGAACTTTTTGGAATCCGGTAATCGTCCTGAATGGATGATTATGAAGGTCGTTCCAGTGCTTCCGCCGGATTTGCGCCCGCTCGTGCCGCTGGATGGCGGTCGTTTTGCCACATCCGATTTGAACGATCTTTATCGCCGTGTTATCAACCGGAACAACCGTTTGAAGCGTCTGATAGAGCTCAAGGCTCCCGGCATCATCATCCGCAACGAAAAGCGTATGTTGCAGGAATCTGTTGATGCGCTGTTTGACAATGGTCGTCGTGGCCGTGTCATCACCGGTGCCAACAAGCGTCCATTGAAGTCACTCAGCGATATGCTGAAGGGCAAACAAGGTCGTTTCCGGCAGAACCTTCTCGGCAAGCGTGTCGATTATTCCGGCCGTTCGGTGATCGTGACCGGCCCGGAATTGAAACTGCATCAGTGCGGTCTGCCAAAGAAGATGGCTTTGGAGCTGTTCAAGCCGTTCATCTATGCGCGCCTTGACGCCAAGGGCTTCTCCTCAACGGTGAAGCAGGCGAAGAAGCTGGTTGAGAAAGAAAAGCCGGAAGTTTGGGACATCCTCGATGAGGTTATCCGCGAGCATCCAGTGTTGCTCAACCGTGCGCCGACACTGCATCGTCTTGGCATTCAGGCGTTTGAGCCCGTGCTGATCGAAGGCAAGGCCATTCAGCTGCATCCGCTGGTTTGTACCGCGTTTAACGCCGACTTTGACGGCGATCAGATGGCTGTTCACGTTCCTTTGTCCTTGGAAGCGCAGCTTGAAGCCCGCGTTCTGATGATGTCGACGAACAACATCCTGCATCCGGCCAACGGCCTTCCGGTCATTGTTCCGTCGCAGGACATGGTTTTGGGTCTCTATTATCTGTCGATTGTTGCTGAAGGTGAACCGGGGCAGGGGATGGTCTTCTCTGATCTCGGCGAATTGCAGCACGCGCTCGATTCCAAGATCGTCACGCTCCACACCAAGGTCAAAGGCCGCTTTAAGTCGGTCGATGCACAGGGAAAGCCCACGTCAAAGATTTTTGACACGACGCCCGGTCGCATGATCCTTGGCTCGCTTTTGCCAAAGAATGTCAACGTTCCCTTCGACATTTGCAATCAAGAATTGACCAAGAAGAACATCTCCAAGATG
>JANOYJ010000355.1:0-5116 GCA_031428815.1 Phyllobacterium sp. | reverse complement strand
ACAATCCGCAGGTACGGGCACCATAGATGGAGACTAGTTGGCCGGGCAGAACACGACTCACACCTTGGCCGAGGGATTCCACAACACCGGATGCTTCGGCACCGATCACGAGAGGCATTTTGCGTTTGGAAAACGCCATGCCGCGCCATCCCCAAACATCAATGTGATTAAGCGCGACGACCTTGATGCGCACCGTAACTTCGCCCGGACCGGGTGGTGGCGGTGGCGCAATGTCAGTAATTTCAAGATGACGGTCTTCGATCAATTGCAGCGCACGCATCGGCGTTGCTTCCTTTTCAGTGTTTTTAGAGAAGCGACGTTCTTGCTTCCCGCGGGGTCTTTACGAAAAACCGGTGCCCGCTTTTTCGCATCCCGCTCTAGTTCGCCGCAGCCGCCATGACAAGACAGGTATTTTGGCCGCCAAAACCGAATGAGTTGGAAAGCACAAGTTTGACCGCTTGTTCACGGCTTTGATTGGGGACCACATCCAGCGCAATGGCCGGGTCCGGCACATCATTGTTGATGGTGGGTGCGATGATACTGTTTTGGATGGTCATCAGAGAAAACACGGCCTCGACGGCACCAGCTGCGGTCAATGTGTGGCCGATCATCGATTTGTTGGATGACACGGGGATGGCCGCGATGCGCTCGCCGAAAACGGTGGCAAGCGCGAGATATTCCATCTTGTCGTTTTCCGGTGTCGAAGTGCCATGCGCGTTGATATAATCGACATCATCGGGCGAGACGCCCGCGTCCGCGAGCGCTGCCCGTACGGCGGCGATGGCGGGGGATGCGTCAGGCTTTGAGCGGGTGCGATGGAAATCGTCTGATTTTTCGCCGCAGCCTTTGAGAATACCCAATACTTTGGCACCGCGTGTGACGGCGCTTTCGAGTGATTCCATGACCAGCGCGGCAGAGCCCTCGGCCATTACAAAGCCGTCGCGATCCTTGGAGAATGGTTTGGCGGCCTTTGTTGGTGCGCCGTTTTGCGTGGATAGCGCCGAGAGCAGAGAAAAACGTACCAAGGATTCAGCGGTGATGGAACCATCGGTGCCCACGGATAGAACTCGATCCGCTTCGCCGCGCCTAATGGCTTCGACACCAAGCTGGATGGCTGTGGCACCGGAGGCGCAGGCGGTTGACAAGGTAATCGGCAGGCCGGTCGTGCCAAAACGTTCTTGCAAATGATCGGCAATCGAGCCGAACTGAGAATAGTCGAAATAGTCCGAGTGCAGCGACCCGCGGCAATTTTCGAGCAGATGGCCATAACCGGCGACACTGTCAGGTTGATGTTCCCCATCAAGCGCAAAACGATGCTGCCATTCAAGTTCCATTGGAGGGGCGGCCAAAAATAACGGGCCACCGAAAGCATCCTCTATGCCAGCCTGCGAAAGGGCTTCTGCCGCCGCAGCTTCTGCGAGGGCATATGACAATGGCGCTGCGCCCTTGGTGCTTTCCGGCATGAAATCAATTGTGCCGGCGATGCTTGTATTGAAATTATCGGTTGGAAAGCGGTTGATGACATGGATGCCGGATTTTCCAGAGGTCAGCGCCGCCCAGTTTTCCTCTTTGCCGCGTCCGAGCGAGGTCACAACGCCCATGCCTGTCACAGCAACAACGGGTCTGCCAAGATGATCGGTAAAGGCGGTTGTCATCATCGGTCCCTTCCGGCTTTCTTCACAAGCGCCGCACCTTCGGAACGATGCGAGCCTGTGACAACTGCCAGAGCCGAGAAAATGGTATCCGCAGTCACAGCTTCGTTTTTTGTATCAAGCGGGGAAAACGACTTTCCCTTGTGCACGGACAGCGCGGCGAGGGCGACGGCGAAGGGCATTTGCGCTTCTTTCAAATGGCCGGTCATGCTTGAAAACCCGCGGACGGCAAGGGCAGGGCGCACAGCGAGCGCTGCCTTTTCCGCCTTCGTCGCCTCATGTGCGCCGGATGCGGCGGAGATGGCGAGAGGTGCGGTGCTTGATGGATCAACCTTGTTCACAAGCGCAGAAATCGAGTTCTGAAGTCCGCCTTTGGACCGGCGAACCTGATCGCCAGCAATGGCGGCGAGTTCAGCATAAATGCGTGCACCGCGCGCTTCGGCATGTGCGCGTGATTCCAAAACGAGGAATGCGCCGCCTGATCCAGTAATGATCCCGCCGCCATCGCGACCGTCCCGGTCCCATAACGGCGACCAGCCGTCGCGTTGCAAATAACCGCCCAGTTCATAACAAAGGAACGCGTCATCATATTCGGCATTGAGTGCGCCGCCGACGAGGATATGGGTGCTTTGGCCGGACCGGATACGGGCATGGGCTGTCGTCAGCGCGGCGACGCCTGCGCCTTCTTCTCCCATAAAGGTGCGGGATGAGCCGGTGACATTGTGAACAATGGAAATATTGCCCGCGAGCAAGTTCGAAAGTTGCGCGAGAAACAATGTCGGGCGTAGTTCCGTTGTCAGTTTCTCGTTGAGCATGACATCGCGGTCATTGCGAATGCGTGAGGCTTCAAGAATTTGCGTATCCACCGCAACATCGCGTTCGCCGCCCGCCGCAGCAACGATCATGTCCATGGTGGAGACCAGGGGCAGGTTTTCCTTCATTCCGGCGTCAGCCAACGCAAGACCCGCCGTATAGGTGCCGATACGCTGCCAGGTTTCCATCTGACGCTGATCACTGCGCCGCTGGATCTGCTGGCTCCAGTCCACTTCGCCCAGAGGATGGACGACGTAGGGCGCGAACTTCTCGGTTTCGAGTTTCGGTGTGCCGCCCTGCTCAAAAGCCTGCCAGTGCGCCTCCGTTCCTTCACCTAAAGATGAAAGAAGGCCGATACCGGTTATGACAACATCATTGGCGGCCATGGGCGAAGCCGCAGGTCAGGCTTTTTTCGCCGCGACCAATTCGTCGATCTTGGCGCAAAGGTTTTTCAGAACGAAATATTCTTCCGTCGGCGCTTTTCCTTCATTGACATCCTGCGTCCACTGCTCGAGCGGAATTTTAATGCCAAACGCCTTATCCACCGCAAAAACGATGTCGAGGAAGTCCAAGCTGTCAATGCCAAGATCGTCGATTGTATGGCTATCCGGCAGGATGGTCTCGCGGTCGATCTCACTGGTTTCAGCAATAATATCGGCTACTTGGTCAAATGTTGACGCCACGGGAAAAACCTCATTCGGTCGATTGTTTTTGTCATTGAGCGGTCGTTCGGCGTGAACAACGCAGTCGGTTCGGCGCTGTCTAACCTTTTTTCCTGAAATACGAAAGCCTGAATGTCGCTCTAAATCCCGAATACAAATTGTATATTAGAAAGAAAATAGAAATCTAATCGATTGGATTTCAGAAGGCGACGATATGGGCGGCTTTTCGCCCTTGTTTTTTGCGGACCTTTCGCCGAAACAAATTTATAAAAGCGCGGCATTTCAACGTGCCGTTTCAAAAGCCATGGAGCGACGAATGTCCAACAAATTCAGCCATTATCTCAAAGAAGCCAATTTGATCGGTGGTGAGTGGGTTGGCGCGGATTCGGGCCATGTGATTGATGTGACAAACCCGGCGACGGGTAAAGTTCTGGGCACAGTGCCCAAATCGGGCGCCGTCGAAACACGCCGCGCGATTGAGGCGGCGGAAGCGGCTTTTGGCGGATGGCGCAAGCGCACGGCGAGCGACCGGTCGAAGTTGTTGCGCAAACTGCACGACGCCATGATGGACAATCTTGACGGGCTGGCCGAATTGCTCACTTTGGAGCAGGGCAAATCGCTGGCCGAGGCCAAGGGTGAAATTACCTCAGGTGCGGGCTATGTGCTGTGGTTCGCTGAAGAAGCGCGGCGCGTTTATGGTGACATCGTGCCGTCGCCTTGGGCTGACCGGCGTATTATGGTCACCAAGGAGCCGATTGGCGTTATTGCGGCCATCACGCCGTGGAACTTTCCGTCATCTATGCTCGCACGCAAGCTCGGGCCGGCGCTTGCTGCGGGCTGCACAGCGGTCGTGAAGCCCGCGACACAGACGCCCTATTCGGCACTCGCTTGGGGCGTTTTGGCGGAAGAGGTTGGCATTCCCTCGGGCGTTATCAATATTTTGACCGGCTCGGCGACTGAAATCGGCGGGGAGATTACGCGGCATCCCTTGGTGAAGAAGATAACCTTTACCGGTTCGACCGAAGTCGGTAAAATTCTCATGCGCCAAGCGGCATCAACGGTCAAAAAAGTATCGATGGAACTTGGCGGCAATGCGCCTTTTATCGTGTTTGATGACGCCGACATTGAGCGCGTCATTGCGGGCGCGATCTTGTCGAAATTCCGCAATTCCGGGCAGACGTGTGTCTGCACCAATCGCTTTTATGTGCAGGCGAAAATCTACAATAAATTTGTCGAGAAGTTCACAGCGGCGACCAAGGCGTTGAAGATCGGGTCGGGTTTGGAGGCCGGTGTTCAGCAAGGGCCGATGATCGATATGAAAGCGGTGGAAAAAGTCGAAGAATTGATCGCCGATGCCATAAAGAAGGGTGGCAAGATCACCACTGGCGGAAAGCGTCACACACTCGGCGGCACGTTCTTCGAGCCGACAGTGATCGCCGATGCCAAACCCCGAATGCGCGTGACGAAGGAAGAGATTTTTGGACCTGTCTCGCCCATCTATCGATTCAAGAGCGAGGAAGAAGTCATTGAAATCGCGAACAATACCGAGTTCGGGCTGGCTGCCTACGTCTATACCTCCGATCTTGGACGCTCGTTCCGCATGATGGAAGCGCTGAAGTATGGCATGATCGGGATCAATGAAGGTCTCATCACGACGCCTGAAGCACCGTTCGGCGGGTTGAAAGAGTCAGGCCTTGGTAAAGAGGGTGGCTATCAGGGCATCGAGGATTATTTGGATACGAAATATGTATGCCTTGGCGGGCTTGGCCTTTAAGTGTGTGTCCCATCATTCATATCCACGGCGAATCTGGTGCGGTTTTCCTCCGCTTCCGGTGCTCACGAACTTCAGTTCGCTCCGCTCCGGTTCTCGAAAACCACGCCATATGGCTCGCGGCTGTGAATTCTTGAACAGACCCTAATCACTGGATTGGATAAATTTAAGGATGTTTTTGGTCATTTGCCGGACGGCGAACCGGTCGGTGCTGTCGA
>JANOYJ010000354.1:0-4392 GCA_031428815.1 Phyllobacterium sp. | reverse complement strand
TCGACCGTTTCGCGCCAGCGCACTTGGCCGGTGACTTGCTCGACAAGGTGGCGGGCGATGTCATCCGGGTTGGTCACCGGCTGCACCGTCACATTGGCGATCACCGGAACAACGGGAGGGTGGGACATGACATTGGCCAATGCCTCGCGCATCACTTCAGCCGCCGGTGCCATCAGGCTTGAATGAAACGGGGCGGAGACGGTGAGCATAATGGCGCGTTTAGCGCCGGCTTCGGTGGCTAAAGCGGCGGCCTTGTCGACGGCGGCTTTTTCGCCGGAAATCACCAATTGTCCGCCGCCGTTATCGTTGGCGATCTGGCAGGCACCTGCCGCTTTGCACACGGCGTCAACCTGAGCGTGGTCCAACCCGATAATCGCCGCCATTGCGCCCATGCCGACCGGCACTGCCGCTTGCATGGCGTTGCCGCGGATGCGCAGGAGCTTGGCGGCGTCCGTGATGGAAAATGTGCCCGCCGCCGCAAGCGCGGAATATTCGCCAAGCGAATGACCGGCGACAAAAGCCACCTTGTCGCTCAAGACGAGCCCCCTCGCCTCCATCACGCGAATGATGGCCATGGACACCGCCATCAGCGCCGGTTGCGCATTGGCTGTCAGCGTCAGCGTCTCTTCCGGGCCTTCAAACATTACATCCGACAGCTTTTCACCCAAAGCCGCATCGACCTCGTCAAACACCGCACGGGCCTCTGGATACGCTTCGGCCAGCGCCTTGCCCATGCCAACGGCTTGGCTGCCCTGCCCTGGAAATGTGAATGCGATGGACATAATGCCTCCCGGATTGTTTTGAGATGTCTCACCCTGTCGCGCATTCCAAGTCAAGAGGTGGCCAAGTCAAATGGTGGCCAAGTCAAATGGTGGCCAGGTCAAGAGGTTGCCAAGTCAAGAGGTTGGCGGCTGCGCGCTATGGACAACATTCTAGAAAAAAGTATATAATATAGATAAAAGGATATATTGCATCATGGCGCTCTCCATCAAAAATGTCGAAGTCGAGACGCTGGCGCGTGAGCTGGCGCGGCGGCGCTGCCGCTCATTTCCAATATGACCGACGATGAAATTCTCGGTTATGATGAGTTCGGGATTCCATCGCTGTGATCGTCGATTCATCGGCATTGGTCGCCATCCTCACCGAAGAAGCCGACGCGGTGATATTGAACCGTGTTATTGCACGTGCCGCCTCGTGTGCCATCTCTGCGCCAACCTTGTTGGAAACCTCGATGGTGCTTTCCGGCCGTCGCGGCCAAGCGCCGATTGACGCTCTGGATGCCTATTTGCTGAAAGCCAACATCGCTATACTGCCCTTTACCACGGAACACGCCCGACTCGCCCGCGACGCGTTTCTGCGCTATGGCAAGGGCCGCCACAAAGCCGGTCTCAATTTCGGTGACTGCATCGCCTATGCGACGGCGAGGCTTGAAGCCATGCCGCTTCTGTTCAAGGGCGATGATTTTGCGCTGACGGATGTGGACGTGGCGCATCCGGTTGGTTGATTTTAGAAATGCTCGCCCGATTTAAACGGCCCGATGCGTGTCGAGGCCGCGATTAAATACGCCGTGGACCAGCCAATCATCAGGAAGCCGTTGACGGCTTCCAACCCGCCAAGCAGGCGCCATTCATCCACCGGCACAATATCGCCGAAGCCGACGGTGGAAAATGCCACGGTGGAAAAATACAGCGCGTGTTCAATATCCGGAAACGCTCCGATCGCGAGATAGGCGAAGGCCCAAAGCCAGACCTCGAACGTCAGCACCAGAAACAGGCCTAACACAACGCTGATCATCGCCACCACGCGGCTCCGATGCCCGTGCATACGGAAGCGGTCGGTCAGATACGTCATGACCCCGGTGACGGCGATCAGCCCGAAAGTATGGACGACAACGGTGATAACGATCATGAGCGTGCCGACGGCAAGGTTTTGGAGCATGCTTGGGGTCCGGGATTGCGGTTGCGCAAGTTTGGCGCGGAACGGCGGCGGGGGCAATGGGGGGTGGGACGCTGGTGATTTGGAGGGTGGAAGGCCCGGTGGGGGAACACTTGTCCATTACCAAAGGTACCCATCCCGCCCGTCATTATCGGGCTTGACCCGATAATCCATCCCGTGACGATGAGGCCGCGCTGCGTCGTTGGGGCCCCTCTCTCCCAGTGACGGAATGGGTGCTCGGGTCAAGCCCGAGCATGACGGCAGCGTTGGGGGTGAATGTTGGAGGTATTCTTAGAGCGTCGGGCATACTAGTAGTGGACGCATTTGATGGCGTCCTATCAATGGGCGAACACTTCCCTTGGCCATTACCAAAGTCACCCTCCCGCCAGTCGTTATCGGGCTTGACCCGATAATCCATTCCGTGAGGGCTGAGTAGCGCTGCGTCGTCGGGGCCATTCTAAATCGGCATTGGAATGGGTGCTCGGGTCAAGCCCGAGCATGACGGCGGCGCGGGGGATTGGCGCTTACTGGTGGCGGTAGCTACCAACCCCAGCCGCAAAACAACTCGTTCCATTCCGGGTTAGTCGCCTCAATCAGGTCGATCTTCCATTGCCGTCGCCATCGCTTCAAAGATGTCTCGCGTTGAATGGCGTCGCGGATGTCGTCATGCTCTTCAAACCGGACAAGACGAACGACGCCGTACTTGGCGGTGAAGCTCTTAGTGGCCCGTTCTTTGTGTTGAGGAATGCGGTAGCCAAGATCAGCTGTGATCCCGATATAAATCGTGCCGCCCTTTTTGCTTGCCAGCATGTAGCCAAAGCCCGTCATGATTGCAACTTAACGAGGTCTGACTTGGTGCGCAAGCGAGGGGCACACCCACCTGCCCGTCATTATTGGGCTTGACCCGAGCGTGACGGCAACGTTGGGGTGCAACTAGTTCAAATTCCACAAATAGCGAACCATTTCGTAATCTGTATACCTTCGAAAAATCATCCTTCGCAATTCATCTATAATTTCGCAAAATGCACATAAATTCGACATCGAAAACCAGAAATTCCACCCCCGCACCGCTAAACCCACCTCCCCTAGGGTAATAAACCGCCCTCCCAACGGGGATAGATTTGTGGATAGTCCTGTTGGCAGTATTGGTCTTGCCAGCGGACAGAAAACCCTCTAAAGCCCGCCGCATTCAAGGTTCGGATTCCGGAAGGGGGCTGAACGGAGGGTCGGCTTTGAGCCGTATGCCGCTGAAAACTGGCAGCCTCCCGTGTCTCCTCTCTCGACCCGCGTCCTTTCTTCGCCCTTACGGGTCCGAAGGTTCGCAGAGGCTTAGCCGCCGGGTTCTAACTTGTTGAATGTATTGAAGAAAGGCAAAACATGGCACTGTACGAACACGTATTCCTGGCGCGCCAGGATATTACGCCGCAGCAGGTCGACGAATTGGTCGCGACCTATAAGGGCATCATCGAAGCCCATGGCGGATCGGTCGGGCGCATTGAAAATTGGGGCCTGCGCTCCCTCACCTATCGCATTAAGAAAAACCGCAAAGCCTATTATTCTCTTATGGATATTACGGCTCCGTCAGCGGCTGTCGCCGAGATGGAACGCCAGCAAGGCATTTCCGAAGACGTGCTGCGCTTCTTCACAATCAAAGTCGACGCGCATGAAACCGGTCCGTCGGCCATGCTCGCCAAGCGCGACCGTGACGATGACCGCTCCGACCGTCCGGGTGGTTTTGACCGTCCGCGCCGTGATCGCGGCGACCGCCCAGGGGGTGACCGTCCGTTCGGCGATCGTCCGCCGCGCCGTGACCGTCCCGATGAAACTGTTGCAGGAGCATAAGTTAAATGGTTGATATTAATCAGATTCCAACCCGCCGCCCGTTCTCGCGTCGCCGCAAGACCTGCCCGTTTTCGGGTCAGAACTCGCCGAAGATCGACTATAAGGATGTGCGCCTGTTGCAGCGTTATATCTCTGAGCGCGGCAAAATCGTTCCATCGCGTATCACAGCGGTTTCCCAGAAGAAGCAGCGTCCTTTGGCCATTGCCATTAAGCGGGCGCGTTTCCTCGGCCTTCTGCCTTACGTTCTCGGATAACTATTAAAATCAACGGGTTACATCACCCGAGTTGGGCCGGATATTACCGGCTCTAACTGCCAAAAGCAGGACAGCGATATGAACTTTGAACCAAAATCCATCGCCATTGGCGTTGCCGCAGGCATTGCGGCAGCGCTTTTGTCTGTTGGATCGGTGGTTCAAACGACCCTGTCGCTGGTGCTGTTCTTCGTCGCTCCTTTGCCGGTTATGGTCGCCGGTCTCGGCTGGGGTCCGATGGCGGGTCTGGCGGGCGTTATCACGGCGTTTCTCGCTGTTGCCGGATTTGCCAGCGCCATTCCCGCCGCCATTGTTGCGGTGACGATCACCGTTCCGGGCGCTGCCATGGCCTATCTTGCGGGCC
>JANOYJ010000353.1:0-5884 GCA_031428815.1 Phyllobacterium sp. | reverse complement strand
CGATGAAGCCGGAACTTGAGGTGATGACGATCAATGCCAAGGGACCACGCGTCGCAGAGCAACTGTCCCGATGGCTTTCCAAGGGTCAAACCATTGCGCTGCTCGGCTCTTCCGGCGTTGGTAAATCCACCCTGATTAATGCGCTGATGGGGAGTGCTATCCAAGAGACCAAGGGTATTCGCGAAGATGATGCGCGCGGGCGTCACACAACTTCGGGGCGCTCATTGCATTTGATGCCGACGGGCGCATGGTTGATCGACACCCCCGGAATGCGCGAACTGCAGGTGTTGGATGTGGCCGATGGTATTGATACCGTCTTCGACGATATTACCGCACTGATTGCGCAATGCCGCTTTTCCGATTGCACCCATGTCACCGAGCCGGACTGTGCAGTTCGCACTGCGCTGAACGATGGCTCGCTCAAGCTCGAGCGGTTAGAGCGCTTTCAGAAACTGCAACGTGAAGAGCGTCACAACACCGAAGCAGCGCATGTCGCCCATGAGCGCAATCGTAATTTCGGTAAAATGGTGAAGAAGGTGATGGCCGGGAAAGCGAAACGCACACGCGATTGGTAAACAATCATGGGGCGGTGCACGTCGCCCCTTTGCTTGGCGGACAAACTCTTGTAATGCACCGGCAACTTCTTTTCAGTGAGCATAATCCATGCAGAAATTCACCAAACTCACCGGCGTCGCCGCACCCTTGCCCATCGTCAATGTCGATACCGACATGATTATCCCGAAGGATTATCTGAAGACCATTAAGCGAACGGGTCTGGGTTCAGGCCTGTTCGCCGAAATGCGTTTCAACGAAGACGGAACAGAAAACCCGGATTTCGTCTTGAACAAAGCCGCATGGCGCAATGCGGAGATTTTGGTGGCGGGCGATAATTTCGGCTGCGGCTCCAGCCGCGAACATGCGCCTTGGGCCTTGCTGGATTTTGGTATTCGCTGCGTGATTTCGACCTCGTTCGCCGATATTTTCTACAACAACTGCTTCAAAAACGGCATTCTTCCCATAACCGTTTCCCCGGAAGATCTCGACAAGCTCATGGACGACGCCAACCGCGGGGCCAATGCGACGGTCACCGTTGATTTAGAGACGCTGGAGATTCGAGGCCCGGATGGCGGAGTTATCAAGTTTGAACTGGACGCCTTCAAGCGCCATTGCCTGCTCAACGGATTGGACGACATTGGACTAACGCTGGAAAAGGCTACGAGCATTGACGTGTTTGAAAAGGCCAATGCAGAACGTCGCCCGTGGGCGTGACTAAGTCCCGCGAATTACCCGGCACAGCATGACAACTGCAAATCCTGCCTTGGGGCGAACGCTATTCGCCTCGCGGGTCAGAGAACACCAAAGGCACGGAGCATAAGCGCGATCCCGGCGAGGATGAGGGCGGCCCCCAAGGGGCGGGCAAGACGCTCGCCACCTGGTGCTAACTTCTCAATCGCGACATAGAGCGCAATCCCCAAAACCCACCAAATATTCATAATTCCGCCGACGAAGAGAAGCGCCATCAGCGCCCAGCAACAGCCAAGACAAAACCCGCCATGCAGAAAACCCATGCGGAATGCGGCGGCCCTGCCTGTCCGGCGGTGGCGGGTCAGCGCCTCAACCGGACCTCTGCACTGCTCTAAGCAGGCTGCCTTCAGCGGAGTAAATTGATAGAGCCCTGCTCCAATGAGAACCGCCGCGCCAAGTGATGGCGGGGCCAGCGTCATGAACATGGGCGACATCAGGCCGAGCGCCGCCAGCGCGCCTTGCAACAACGTGGCAACGAGGCTGAACACAGCCCAGACGGCGAGATAACCCGTAGTGAAACGCAGGGGAGCGCCGGGTCCCTGAGCGCTGTTGAGCGCGCCGTAAAGCAGGATCGTCGGCGCGGCGCTCGGCACCATCATGGCGATCATCATCATCCACCACATGAAGAAGATCACAGCCGCGTAGCCGGGAGTCCAAAGTGACGGCATCACCATGTCCGGCGTTTCAGCAAGCAATGCGCCAGCCGGGCCAGTTTGAGCGGCCATCCCGAAAACAGACATCCCGGTTCCGCCGCCTGCGAGAATAAAAACGGCGGACGCAGATACAGCCAAACCGAGCGCCGCAGCCGTGATCATTCGGTCACGGCGCAGTATTTTGTCCGACAACCGGATGTCCGGCATCACCGTCAGGCGGCGTGGTCGATGACGCCCTTACCGGTCATATATATCCGGCACATATGCGCGTGTGAGCCATTGTTCTTCTTTAAGGAAATTGCGCCGGTAGTCGTGGTCGTGCCGCTCGCCATCTCGGCCTGCCGGTATTCGAAGCCGTGAGGCAGGTTTATACGGGCGCGGTGTTCGGCACCCGTGACCGGGTTGCGGATCGGTTCGGCCTTTAGATCAAACACGCCGAGGATGGCGACATGGCCAGTGCGCCGCTCAAGGTCAATGTCCATTGTGATCGGCTTGGAGAGTGTTTCGAGGCGGTTCGGTGCCATCTTGTTAAAGACCCAGAACATTGTCGCCATGTCTTCGGTGTCGCCGCCTGTGGCGATGGATTCGACTGCGGCATGTTGTTCCGG
Organism: Phyllobacterium sp.; assembly: GCA_031428815.1. Classification (GTDB taxonomy): domain Bacteria; phylum Pseudomonadota; class Alphaproteobacteria; order Rhizobiales; family Rhizobiaceae; genus JANOYJ01. The sequence goes on along the minus strand of JANOYJ010000353.1, from coordinate 3,318 downwards.
CGACGCACCAGAATCCACGATCAGTTGAATGGTGCCGTTGCCCATATGAATAGCCGCCGGCCATTTGGCAGTCAGTCCGAATTTCACCCCGTCAAGGTTGACGCCGCCATAGTGCCCTTTTTTTACGACGAACCCGACCGCCGCCTCGCAGGTGCCATCCGTCGGAAGAGAGTTGAATTGGCACGGACAGCCAAAAGCGCAGTTGCAGTTTGCAAGCTCAAGCGCATCAATTTCCCAAGGTGTCATCATTTCCTCCACTAATTGCGGTTAAGACTGATCCACAGGACAACTTACCATTTTTTTGAAAATTGTCGAGAACATACGATCCTTCCGGCTTTAGACATGAGCCTTTGGATGGACGGGGCGATGAAGTGGAGAGGTTTAGCTCGCGAGTGGAGCGACCTTCGCTGACTCAGCGCAGTTTGGTCTCAGCTCTGGCGGAAACCGCGCAGCATTGCTAAGGTCGCGCCAACCTGTTTGTGAGGCCTATATGCTGCGCACAACTGCACTTTTTCTATCGTTTACTCTCAGTACATCCGCTTTCGCTCAATCCGACCTTCCTGCGCCAGTAAAGTTCGGCGATGGGGAATTTACGTTCACCCGTGTCGAGGATGACGAAATCGCTGTCAGCTATAACGGCATAGAACTTTACCGGAATTATTATGTCACTTTCGAACGGATCGTGAAGGTCGAGGACAAAGAGGTCGCACTGCTTTCAGGGTTCGACGGCGGCAATGCGTGCGGCCCTGCGCGGCTGATTATCACCTTGCCGGAAGATGAACCCGACCCGATGGTGGAGACTGTCGGCAGTGATTGCGGTGCGCCGGAACCATCTGTTTCCAGTGATCGCATTCTTTTCGTGCCCTATGTTCAGCCCGGAAACTCCGAACTCATCCAAGAATGGACGCCGTCGAAGGGCTTGCGGCAGAATGGTGAAATCCAATTTCTGCCGCAGCCGGAGACGAACTGGGCGAATTTTGACGCGGCAAAGGCGGAATACGCCGCCCAATTATTCGACAACAAAGACCTCTATGACGCCGCGCAAGCGCTATTGGGCGATAGGCTTGGAGAAGTGGTTTTTGGTCTGAGCGTATCCGGACCTGCGCAGATAATTGACAAGGCGTATGTCGCTGTTTCCGGTTGCCAGCCACATGCCTGCGGCGCAGCCAATGCCTTTTTCGGCGTGGATCTCGAAAAGCAGGCGGTCTACGCTGCGAACCGTATAAGCGACAAACCGGAAGAATTCTGGCCCTCAGACTTAATGACGTGGCCCGAAGCACTACGCAACGCCTATGAAAAGTCAAAAACCGAATGACCCGCCGCCTTATCTCAACCGGCTCGCCGTTTGAAAAAACAGCAGGTTATTCCCGGGCGGTTGTTCAGGGCGATTGGTGCTTTGTGTCGGGGACAACCGGCTATGATTACACCGATATGTCGATGCCTGCTGATATTGTCACCCAGACCCGCAATTGTCTGGGGACAATCGGCAAAGCTTTAGCAGAAGTAGGCTTTTCGTTCGAAGACGTTGTGCGGGTGCATTACTATGTGACGGACGCCAGCTATGCCGATCTCGTCTTTCCAGTTTTGAGCGAGGTTTTCGGAAATATTCGGCCCGCCGCGACCATGGTCGTGTGCGGACTAATCCGGCCGGAAATGAAAATAGAGATTGAGGTTACCGCTCTAAAAACTAGCGCTTAACAACTATACTTACGCCGGTGCCAAAGACATCTCAGCGTGTCTAAACGTACGCTTCCGAAGCAATTGGTTGAAGTGCCAGCAGGTCGCACGATTGAGATTTCCTTGCCTGCCACATTCATATTGCGCTACTGACTAAATATGTCATGAGAAATGGCATATTTCATCTTTCGAATAAATCTGTACCGTTGCCAGAACGTCTCTTGAAATATAGAGGAGAGACGCCGACCTACGGTCGTAGAGTGGGGCAAGGTTGATAGGCCGATTGCTCCCGTGTGTGTTGCATAAACTAAAAGACATAAAACAGGGTGCCATATGGCAAATTTCAAATTTCACCGCTTGGCATCCATCATTGTATTGGTCGCGGCCGCAGCGTGGGTTCTTACCGGCGAGTTTTCTGCTGTGGGCAGTCATGCGCAGGAAAAAGCCGAAGCAGCTACCGAAAAGTCACCCGTTGAATCCAAGCGGATTTTGCGAACCGTTTCGGTCGTCACGCCCCCCATCGCAGATCATTCGGTCAGCATCCGTATTTCCGGCGCTACCGAATCCGACAAACGCGTCGCTATGGCAACGCGCGCCGGCGGCATTATCACCGAGCTTCCCGTCAAGCAGGGCGATCGGGTGAAAACCGGTGATTTGATCCTCTCTCTCGACGCTGAGGAGAAGAAAAGCATGGTGACGACGGCGGAGCAGACGCTAAAGCAGCGCGAGGCTGAAACCGACGCCGCACAAAGCCTCGCCAAGCGCGGCAATTTGCCAAAGCTGCAACTTGATTCCTCCCGCACAGCCTTAGCCAATGCGAAATCACAACTGGATGCAGCAAAAGCAGAACTTGATCGCCTGCAAATCATTGCGCCGTTTGATGGCATATTGGACAAGGTTGATGTGCAACTCGGAAGCTCCGTTCAACAGGGCGCGCCTGTTGCAACCCTCTTAGCGCTCGATCCGATTATTGCTGTTGGCGAAATCTCCGAGCGCAATCTTGGCTCCGTCAAAATTGGAGGCAAGGCGGAAGTCCGTCTTGTCGATGGACGTGTGGCAGAAGGTACAATCCGCTATATCAGCAAGGAAGCCAATGCACAGACCCGCACCTATCGGGTCGAAGTCGCCATAGCAAACAAGGACGTCACGATTCCGGCGGGAATGACCACGGAAATCATGTTGTGGGCTGAACCGGTGAAAGCGGTTCATGTACCACGCTCTGTTGTGACGCTTGGGCCGGATGGTGATTTCGGGGTCCGTGGTATCGACAAAGACAATAAGGCATTTTTCATGCCCGTCACGCTCATCGATGATGCCACGAATGCGCTGGTGCTGACAGGTGTGCCTGAAGGCACGAGAGTCATCGTCGCGGGTCAAGACTTTGTGACAGAGGGTGAAGTCGTAACGCCTGTCGCCCCTGATGCTGACTTGATGAAAAAACTCGTCGGCGAAGCCTCAACAATAAAATAGGCGGAACCCATGAGCAATCTCATTGATCTGGCAATCCGCAATGCGCGGCTGACGCTTTCAATAATGATGTTTTTTCTGATTTCGGGTGCTTTGGCTTATCAGTCAATTCCGAAAGAAGCCGAACCCGACATTCAGATTCCGATCATCTATGTCTCGCTCGGATTTAACGGC
>JANOYJ010000352.1:0-2999 GCA_031428815.1 Phyllobacterium sp. | reverse complement strand
CGCTTACCGAGGCGCAGCTCTATTTCAACTCTGAAGGCATCGTGCAAAGCATTGAAATTATTGCCGATAATCCAGATGATGTGGACGAGTTGCGCCCGCTTGTGGAGGTCGTCGCTGACCGGCAATTGCTGTTGACCGATTGGAAAGAACGCAATTCGACCTTCTTCTCCGCGCTTCAGGTCGAGCGCAACGTGATGTTCATGATCCTCACCCTGATTATATTGGTTGCAGCGCTCAACATCATTTCCGGCCTTATCATGCTGGTCAAAGACAAGGGCTCCGACATCGCGATCCTGCGCACAATGGGCGCGACGCGCGGCATGATCATGCGCATCTTCCTGATGACGGGCGCAGCGATCGGCGTGACGGGAACGCTGGCTGGCGTGGCAATGGGCATACTTGTCTGCCTTAATGTTGAGAGCATCCGGCAGTTTTTCTCCTGGCTTTCCGGCACCATCATGTTCAACCCCGAACTCTACTTCCTCTCGGAACTCCCGGCCAAAATGGATATGGGCGAAACCACGACTGTGATCGTGATGGCTTTAGTCCTTTCCTTCCTCGCGACCCTTTTCCCCGCCTGGCGTGCCGCCAAGCTCGATCCGGTCGAAGCGCTGAGGTATGAATAGTGGCTGACGTGAATGTGCTCGAACTAAGAAACGTCGTCCGCTCCTACAAACAGGGCGAGCGCACGCTCGAAATTCTCAAAAGCGCGGACTTCTCGATTGGCAAGGGCGAGATGATTGCGCTTGTCGCGCCGTCCGGCACCGGCAAATCCACGCTTCTTCATACCGCAGGTCTGTTGGAGCGCCCTGATTCCGGCGAAGTCATCGTTAATGGCCGCTCATGTGGCGACTTGGGTGATGATGCGCGCACTGCGATCCGGCGCACAGAAATCGGCTTCGTCTATCAGTTCCATCATCTCTTGCCGGAGTTCTCGGCGCTGGAAAATGTCATGATCCCGCAAATGCTGCGCGGCTTGACCAAGGAAGCGGCGGCAGAGCGGGCAAGACAATTGCTCGACTATATGAAAATCGGCCCCCGCGCCGAGCATCGCCCGTCTGAGCTTTCCGGCGGCGAACAACAGCGCGTCGCCATTGCAAGAGCCGTTGCCAACGCACCGCTGCTGCTATTGGCTGACGAGCCAACGGGCAATCTTGATCCAGGCACAGCCCACTACGTGTTCGAAGCACTCGAAGCCTTGGTGCGCCAGTCAGGCCTCTCAGCGGTGATTGCCACCCACAATCACGAGATTGCCAAGCGAATGGACCGGCGGGTGACGCTGAAGGACGGTCTCGTCGTTCCTCTCGTACTCTGAAGAAATATTTATCTCACAGCCTTGAAATCGTTCGCACCCAGCCACATCTCCCCGTCAACGGCGCCGGGCCCCTCTGGCGGTGACAAATTTTGTTGCCGCGATGTCGGAGCCGTTTCGTAATTGCAACACGAAACATGAGGCCCGGCCATGGATATGATCCAGTCCCTTCTATACGCAGATTTTCTCGGCACTCCCTCTTACTTCTGGCTGATTTTCATCAGCATCGTCATTGCCCTTCTGGTTTTTGATCTCGGCGTCCTGCACAACAAGGACAAGGAGATTGAAGCCAAGGAGAGCTTCATCCTCTATGGCTGCTACATGGCGGTCGCCTTCGCCTTTGGCGCGTGGATTTGGTTTACGCGCGGCGCACAGTCCGGACTTGAGTTTTTTACCGGCTATCTCATCGAACAATCGCTCTCGATGGACAATATCTTTGTTATCGCCACGATCTTTGGTGCCTTGGCCATTCCGCGCAAATACCAGCACCGGGTGCTCTTCTGGGGCATTATCGGCGTCATCGCTTTCCGTGCCATCTTAATTGGCGTCGGCGCAGCGCTCGTCATGTCCTTTTCGTGGATTTTATATGTGTTCGGCGCGTTTCTCGTGATCACGGGCATTCGCATGTTCATGCAAAGCGATCACTCACCGGACATTGAAAACAATCCCGTATTGAAATGGATGCGCAGACATTTCCGCATTACCAAAGAGCTGCATGGGCAGAAGTTCTTGGTGCGCCTGCCGGACGCGAATACCGGAAAGAAAGCACTCTGGCTCACGCCGCTGCTGATCGCGCTTATCATGGTGGAATTGGTGGACCTGATCTTCGCCGTTGACTCTGTGCCCGCGATTTTCGCCGTCACGCAGGACACGTTCATTGTCTACACGTCGAACATCTTCGCCATTCTCGGCCTTCGTTCGCTGTATTTCGCTTTGGCCTCCGCGATGAACCGTTTCGCATACTTGCAGTATTCTCTGGCGACGCTCTTGGTTCTGGTCGGCATTAAGGTCAGCCTCGTGCCGCTCGGTGTCAAAATTCCGACCGCCCTGTCATTGGCTATCACGGTCGGCGTGTTGGCAGCCGGTATCATTTACTCGCTGTGGAAGACGCGGGGCGAGGCAGCGGTTCAAAAGCAAGCCGTATGATCAGAGGCAACTTGGGTGGTCACTGATGCTGATAAGCGTTTTCTACTGGAGTCCAATTCGTGATTCATTGAGTTAAATTCGCTTTATGCTAAACGAAAATAACTTCGCCGCGTCATCATCCCATCGAAAATATGGGATGAATCATGCCTCTCACCATGAACCGCGACGTCTTTATCACCTGCGCTGTCACCGGCTCCGGCGGCACGCAGGACCGATCACCGCATGTGCCGCGCAGCCCTAAGCAGATCGCCGAGGCGGCGATTGACGCGGCCAAGGCGGGTGCGGCGATTGTGCATTGCCACGTGCGCGATCCCGAGACAGGCAAGCCGCGACGCGATGTGCATCTCTACCGCGAGGTGACCGAGCGCATCCGCGACGCTAATGTCGATGTTGTGCTGAACCTCACCGCCGGCATGGGCGGCGATATGGTGTTCGGCCCGGTTGAAAGCCCGCTGCCACTCAAAGAAATCGGCACCGATATGGGCGGCGCTTCAAACCGGATGGAGCATATCAAACAATGCCTGCCGGAAATCTGCACGCT
>JANOYJ010000351.1:0-1597 GCA_031428815.1 Phyllobacterium sp. | reverse complement strand
ATACGGCCACCGGTCTTGGTTACCAGACAAGGCCGGGTGGCGCGGTGCCGACCATCACGGTCAGCCTTCAGAACATCACATTTCAGTTCTTTTTCCTTGGCGGCCTGCTCGGACTTAACACTATCACCATGCCTTCCATGCTAAGTACGGTGACGGGCGAAGACATGTCGAGCGTATACACACCATGAATGTGATTGATAGCAAAGTTCTGCCGACACGTCGCAAGCGGATCGCGCTTTTTTCGTCCGACCCGCAGTTTTGCCGCGAGGTGACGGGGCGGTTGGATGCGCTTGCGATTTACGATGTTCATGTCGCTGACGCTGAGGCGTTTCTAAACCCCGACGTTCATGATTTTCGTCCCAGCGTCATCATACTTGATCTGGCAGAGGGCGACATGCTTTCCGATCCTGAAATTTCCGCGGCGCGCGCGACCTGGGGAATAACACCGCTCATCGCTGTTTCCAACGAGCTGAAGCCCGAACAGATGCGCAATCTTGTTCGCATCAATTCCGCCGATTGGCTGCAAAAGCCGGTTGATACCAAGGATTTGCTCAACGCGGTCACCTTTCACGACAGCGGCAATCAAGCGACAAAAAGCCGTATCATTACCTTCATCGCGGCAAGCGGCGGCGCAGGCGCAACAACATTTGCGCTGAGTGCAGCCGAACATCTTGCCAAAATATCGCCCGAACGCGCCGCGGGCACCTGTCTTGTCGACCTTGATTTTCAAAGCGCCAATTGCGGCGCTTATCTTAACCTGTTCAATGAATTCGACTTGGACGGCATTATCAGCAACCCGGACCGGCTTGATGTCGAGTTGATGGATGTCATCAAGCTCACCCGCAAGCCCGGATTCACCATCTATTCGTTTGAGCGGCCCAATCTGCCCTTCGAGCCGAAAGGCCCGGATTTTGTGTTCAAGCTGCTCGATCTTGTCGCCTATCGATTTGATGACATCATCGTGGATTTGCCCAATCTGGAAACGCCGTGGCACCGATCGGTTATTTCCAACAGCGATGAGATCTTTATTGTGTTTGAGCTGAACATCGCTTCGCTGCGGCAGGGCAAACGGCTTTACAAGAAAATACGCGAAATACGCGGCAATTCGGCCAATGTGACGCTGGTCGCCAACAAGCATAAGCGCAAACTTTTCGGCAATCACTTCTCGCAGCGCGAATTGGAAAAAGTCTTCCAAGGGCCAAAAGTCAAATCAGTCGCGCTTGACAGCCCGCTGCTGACCGACGCGCTCAACCGGGCACTGCTTCCCTCTGAGGTAAACGCCGGGTCGCGCTTCAGCAAGGATTTGAACCGGATTTACCGCGAGCGCTTGGTTGGCGAGGGCAAGTCGGGAGAGGGCAAGTAATGACAATCGGGCGCCGATCACTCTGCGCTTCGGGTTTTCTCGCCGTGCTGGCCTGGCCGTCCATCGTTGATGCGCGGACACCGCTGCCGGCCATGGGGCCTAGCCTTCGCCAAAGTGTCAGTTTCACAAGCACGGAGCCGGTGGGCACGATCATCATCCATAAGGACGAGCGCGCGCTTTATCTGGTGACCGGTAAAGGCACCGCCTTTCGCTATGAGATCAGTGTCGGGCGCG
>JANOYJ010000350.1:0-3452 GCA_031428815.1 Phyllobacterium sp. | reverse complement strand
CCTTGGCCAGGGCCACGAGCGCGCGCAGCGCGTATTTCGCTTTTTGAGAGATCATGGATAGAAATACTCGAACCAGCCTCATTGGCTCGGTTCGGGTTTAAGCAGGAACATTCGTCAGCGCAATGGCGGGGGCGTCTTCGTGCAGTAAGATCACCTAAGCCGCGATAGGCTGTTGAATGGCTTTTACCTGCGGGCGCACGGACATGCGCGCCAGAGACAAATCGAAATTGATCTGCATATTCAACCAGAATTTCGCTTGGCTTACGCCAGCTGCCTCCAACCTCAGTGCAAGCTCCGGGCTGATAGCCGCATGCGCATTGAGAACCCGCGACAAAGCCGGACGTGACATTCCAAGCCGTTCAGCGGCCTCGCTGACGCTCAATCCCAGCGGCTCAAACACCGCCTCTTTCAACACTGTGCCCGGATGCGCGGGGTTCTTCATCATGATCAGCTCCTAATGATAGTCCAAATAATCGACAAGTTCGATGTCTTGCCCCAGAAAACGAAATGTCACACGCCAATTGCCATTAACCCAGATTGACCAATATGCCTTCAATTTTCCTTTGAGAGGATGCAGTTTGAAAGCAGGAAGTCGAAGATGTTCTGATGTTTCCGCCGCATCCAGCGCGGTCAGGATGAGCGTAAGTTTCACGACATGCGACGCTTGGACGCCTCGCGTGGACCCGCTTTGATAGAAGTCTTCAAGGCCTTTGTGGCGGAAGTTGACAATCATGTTTGTTTGTATAGCGTAACGGCACAAAGCACAATAATTTTCTGAAATTATGTTGTGCTCTTGCAAAATACGGCGCGACGCTCCAGTTTGCCCGGAACGATCCCGCCTCCTGAAAGATATTCTCCCATGCAAACCCGTAAACTCGGCCGAACCGGCATTGACGTCTCGCTGATCTGCCTTGGCACCATGACTTTTGGCCAACAGAACACTGAAGCCGAGGGCCATGAACAGATGGACTTCGCAACGTCCCGCGGGGTAAATTTTTTCGACACGGCCGAACTCTATTCCATTCCGCCGAAGCCGGAGACGCAAGGCCGAACCGAGGAGATCATCGGCTCTTGGTTTGCCACCCGCAAAAACCGCGAGAAAATTATTCTTGCTACCAAGGTGGTCGGACGCTCGCCGATGACCTGGTTCCGTGACGATAAATCACCCAGCAAGCTCAATCGCGCGCAAATGACCGAGGCGGTGAATAAGAGCTTGAAGCGGCTGAAGACCGATTACATCGATCTCTATCAGTTGCACTTCCCGGAACGGCCCGTGCCGTGGGGCTCGATCCCGACGGCGTATCATTCCGGCATGTATGCCGCGCGTGAGGACGACTCGACGATTGAGGAGCAGCTCGCGGTGTTAGGCGATTTTGTCAAAGAGGGTAAAGTACGGGCAATTGGTCTTTCCAACGAAAGCCCTTGGGGCATGATGAGATTCATAGCCGCCGCCGACGCGTTCGGACTGCCGCGCGTTCAGTCGGTGCAGAATGCCTATAATCTGGTGAACCGCACCTATGAATCGGGCGCTGCGGAAGTAACGGAGCGTGAAGACTTATCGCTGCTTGCCTATTCACCCTTGGCGCAAGGCTATCTCACAGCAAAATACCGTAATGGCGCACGACCCGAAGGGGCTCGTAAGACGCTGTTTGAACGCCTGCAGCGCTACGAGACGCCAGGTGCGAATATTGCCTACGAAGCTTATTTTAATCTTGCTGCGGAGCTTGGCTTGTCACCCGCCACGCTCGCACTGGCCTTTGTCAATTCAAGGCCATTTATGACCTCCAATATCATTGGCGCCACGACAATGGCGCAACTGACGGAATGCCTGAACTCCATTGACGTCGTGCTGTCAAACGAGGCTTTGAAAGCGGTGGATGCTATTCATCATCTGCATATGAATCCATGTCCGTAAGCATGGCCGGGTTGATGGATTTTTAACCAATGTAAGAAGATTAGCGCGCCGACGCAGAATCATTATATTCGAATCATCTAAAATTAGTGACTTCTTATAGGATGGGTGCGACAACTGGGCATCACCGATTAAGGTCCAGTTATGAAAAATTTCGTCGCATTTCTGATTTTGTTTTCCGCATCCGCGCTGATTCCCTTCAACGTCGCCCAAGCAACTGATGCACTGTTCACGATTTCCGGTGTTAATTCTAAAGGTGAAAAAATTGAGATCGGGTTGACCAGAGAGCTGGCAACAGAAATTGGTCTGTCCAAAATCCATACCAAGGTACTGTTTCAGGGTGAAGCGAAACATAGTGTCATCGGCGTTACCATTGGCACTGTGCTGAAAAAGTATGATCTTGTTGGAAACAATCTGCACATAACTGCACTGGATGGTTATGCAATTGATGCTCCCCGGGCAGATTATGACACCTACCCCGCAATGTTCGCGCTTGAGATCGATGGAAAGCCGCTTTCAGTCCGCGAGCGCGGTCCGTCATGGATCATTTATCCGGTTAGCGATTTCGTTGAGCTGGATAATCCTGTGTTTGAAGCGCGCAGTGTCTGGCAGCTTGCATCTGTAGTGGTAAACAATCAATAAGGTTGCGCCCAAATGGCAAAGTATAAATATGCACTTTTGCTTGTAATATTTGCAGCACTATTTTTTCAAGTACTCACAAATCTGAACGATCTTCGTCATGCTATTGATAGCAGGCTTGCGAGCTCCGCGCACCTGGAAGATGCCTCGCGCTATTATGTTGAGTTACAGAGTTTTCACATGAATGCGCACCGGTTTGTTGAAGGTGATGCAAACGTCAATCATGAGGACGTCTCCCTCGCATTTGACTTGTTCTGGGCGCGAACGGAAACACTGAGCGCAAGTGGCGATGACGAGAGCCTCCTAGCGCTCGATGAAAAACCCAATCTCTTCGATATCGCAAAATCCGGCTTACGCGCCTCTGACCCACTCGTTGCAAATTTGATGCCTGGTGACTTGGAAGCACTCGCTAAGATTGAAACTATCTTTGCTGCCATCAATCCAAGGGTAGAGAAGTTTGCGCAGGCCGCCTATCATAAGCGTGTCGCGCGGTCGGTTGAAATAGCTGACATTCAACGTTCGTCTTCCAACCAACTTAATCGACTACAAATCGCGTTCCTACTGTTCGGGCTCATTTCGCCCTTCCTGCTGATGACCGAGGTAGTCCATCATCAGAAATTCAATGAGCAGATCAAAGAACGAGAGCAACAAATCATGCATGCCGGTCTCGTCGATTCGCTGACCGGCCTCAACAATCGCCGGTTTCTGATTGAGTATCTGGCGACCGTGCACCAACAAGGGGCCCTTGGAAACCTCGCTTTAATGGTGCTTGACCTTGATAGCATTAAATCAATTAACGATACCTACGGGCATCCTGTTGGAGACAGGCTTTTAAAAATCGTGGCCGAAAGGCTTACAGCGATCGCACCTGCGGGCACAATTATAACTCGGCTCGACGGTG
>JANOYJ010000349.1:0-3411 GCA_031428815.1 Phyllobacterium sp. | reverse complement strand
CTAAAGATGTGGTTTCGCCGTTGTTTTTCAACCCGCAAGCCACAATTCAGTTCATTAAAGACGACCTGATTCCGTCAATTCGCCCGCTAATCAAGCCGGTTTCCATGATTCGGGGTAAAAAGCGAATCAATTTTAGGACTTCGCCGTCGCGCGGCCCGACATAACGCCGAATCCATCAAGCAGGGCTTCGGTGGCTTGCAGATTATCGATCTGGCTTTTGATGTCACCCAAATGCTGCAAAATATGCCCGACATTCTCGTCAGTGGCCTCAGCCAGCGATAGTTCGGACAGGCGCAATTCGCCGCGTAACGTGCGGACTTTATGATGCAGATGCAGCGCTTGCCGCCATGCTTCACGCACGTCCTCGATCGCCGCATCCGGCATCGCCACCCAGAGTTTGGACCGCGCGACGAGCTTGGACAGCGTATCCAACATTGCGCCCTGCCCTGAACCGGTCAACAAGCGGTGCAGACCTTGCCCCTCCGAAATGTCAGCTACCGAGAGCACCGAGAGGATCGCGCGGTGCAGGCCTTGCAGATCCCCATTTGGCAATTCCATATCGGTAAAACCTGCCAAGTCTTCCTCAATCAACAGCGGATGATTGACCGCCATCATCATGATCGCGCCCTCGCGCAAAGCGACACCCGCCTGCGGCCCGCGCACCAGTGCTGAGCGGGCGAGATTATCCGACACAGCAAAGCGCCCCTTGGCCTGCGCCACCCTATGTCCGCCTTGCGGCGAAGGGCGCTCAGAATTGCCACGCGGTCGCTCGTTGGAGCCGAAAAACGCGCGCATCCTATCGCGCAAATCCTGACTGTAGTGACGCCGGATGCTCTCGTCCCCAATGGGCGCAACGACACTGCGCAGGCGCTGTTCGAGTTCCGCGCGACGCTCCGGTGTATCAAACGAACCGGACGCTGTTTCGCGCGACCAGATCATGTCGATCAAAGGCCGCGCCTCGTTCAGCACCTGCGTAAACGCTTCTGGCCCCGACGCCTTGACCAGATCATCTGGGTCCTTGCCATCGGGTAGTAGGACAAAGCGCAGCGACTTGCCGGGCTTTAGATGCGGCAGCGCCAAATCAGCGGCCCGCATGGCGGCGCGGATACCCGCTTGGTCGCCGTCAAAACACATGACGGGCTCAGGGGCCATGCGCCAGAGGAGTTCCAACTGGTTCTCCGTCAGCGCCGTGCCGAGCGGGGCGACAACATGATGGAACCCCGCCTGCGCCAGCGCGATGACATCCATATAGCCTTCGACGGCAATGACTGTGCCCTTTTCCTGCACGGCTTTGCGCGCCTTGGCGAAATTGTAGAGTATCTGACCCTTGTGAAAAAGTTCGGTCTCCGGCGAGTTGAGATATTTCGCCGGAGCATCCGCCGCCATCGCCCGCCCGCCAAATGCAATCACCCGCCCGCGCGAATCCTCAATCGGATACATGATACGGTCGCGGAACCGGTCATAGGAAACCGGAATATCATCGCCAAATACGACCAGCCCGCAGGCCTCGATCTGGTCCTTGGCAATGCCCTTGCCCGCAAGAAATTCTTTCAAGGCCGAACGCCCTTCCGGCGCATAACCAATTTGAAACGCGCCCTGAGTCTGCGCCGTCAATCCGCGCCCGCGTAAATATCCCCGCGCTTTGGCCCCTTCCGGCGCTTGCAGTTTTTCGAGAAAGTACGAGGTCGCGAGTTTCATCACATCATGCAGACTGGCGCGTTCCTGATCGCGTTTCTCCGCTTCCGGATCACGGTCTGGCAATGGCACACCTGCCTGTACCGCGATTTGCTCGACAGCCTCGGGAAAGCTTAAACCTTCAAGTTCCACCAGAAACCGGAAATGATCGCCGGTTACCCCGCAGCCGAAACAATGGTAGCGCCCCTTACGATCCTCACAATGAAAGCTCGGCGACTTTTCGCCATGAAACGGGCAGCAGCCCCAAAAGTCACCACGCCCGGCATTCGACTTTTTCTTGTCGAACGACACGCGTTTGCCGATGACCGAAGAAATCGGCACCCGGTCACGAATGTCATCCAAAAATGTCGTCGAAAAGCGCATGGAACCTATCTAGCGGCTCACGGCAAATTTAACCAGCGCATTGACAAAATGAACTGTTTGCAAGTCGCAAACAGGCCAAAATTCATTAGCCGTCAAACATATATTTCACTTAGTTTGGACAGAGTTGATTGACCAATCAATCCGAACGAGCGCATGTTTCCAAGATGACTGATTTGCTTCAAAGAGCCTTAAAATGAGCGGGTCGCTCGTCCTGCTCCATCTTGGGGGCGCGGTCGCTTTGCTCTTATGGGCAACGCGCATGGTGCGCACAGGGGTTGAGCGCGCCTATGGTTCGGCGCTGCGCGAACATGCACGGAAAGTTCTGCAAAATCCGATACTTGCAACGCTTACTGGAATCACTTTGGCAATCATGTTCCAAAGCGCCACGGCGGTGGGCTTGATCGCTTCCGGTTTTGCCGCGCAGTCGCTTGTCTCGGTAACGTCCGGCATTATCGCTTTATTGGGTGCAGATTTGGGTTCGGCCATCGCTGTTCGTCTCCTGAGCTTTGATCTCACCAATCTGGTGCCGGTCCTTCTGTCGGTCGGCACAGTAATTTTCATGTCGAGTTCCGACCGGGTTTGGCAACAATCCGGGCGCATCCTAGTGGGCGTCGGACTATTGCTCTTATCGCTGCGCATGATCGGCGAAGCCTCGGAACCCTTGCGCACCAGCAGTCTTCTGCCCGTCATCGTCGATCACTTCCGAACTGATTTTGCCACCACCTTCATCGTCGCCGCGATTGCTGCCTGGCTGTTCCATTCCAGCGTCGCAACCATTCTGCTGATCGCATCGCTGGTCGGCAAAGGCCTCGTACCACCCGAAGTCGGGATCATCATGATGCTTGGCGCGAACTTTGGCGGCGCGATGATTGCCACTGCGCTCACCCGCAATGGCCCGCCGGAACAACGCGCTGTGATATTCGGTAATCTTGGCCTGCGCGGTTTGGGGGCGTTGGTCGCAGCCATAATCTTTTTCCAATGGAAACCGGTTTTGACGCCGCTATCAACCAATCCCGCGCTGCAAATCGTTCATGCGCATATCGTCTTCAACGCGCTGCTGCTGCTTGTCGGTTTGCCGCTTGCGCCACTGATTTCGCACTATTCATTACGTTTGGCGCAAGCGAGAGTCCGTCAAAACGCTAATGGCGCATTGCTCGAAGAAACGAGCGCCTTGGACGAGAAGGCCCTGGACACCCCTGCGCTCGCCCTTGCCAACGCCACAAGAGAAGTACTGCGACTCTGCGAACTGGTCGAAATAATGTTCACCCGGGTCGTCGACCTGTTTCGCACCGAGACCAAGGGCGATGTTGAAATTCTCACCGCTTTTGACGACAAGGTCGACCACCGCCACAA
>JANOYJ010000348.1:0-3698 GCA_031428815.1 Phyllobacterium sp. | reverse complement strand
TGCCTTTGCAGCTCTGGCAGGTTTTCTGGGTATCGGCGTCAGTTTGGTCCTGTTCGTGCTGGCGCTTCGGCATTTGGGAGCGGCCCGGACGGGCGCTTATTACTCACTGGCACCGTTTATCGGAGCTTTAATTTCAATATTATTCCTCGGCGAGAGTCTTACGCTCAAACTGGTCATTGCCGCAATTCTCATGGCCATCGGGCTATGGCTGCATCTGACGGAGCGACATGAACATGATCATGGTCACGGCGATCTGGAGCATGAGCACGCCCATATCCATGACAGCCATCATCAGCACGCGCATGTCGGGCCGATAACTGAGCCGCATTCACATCCACATAGTCACAAAGCCTTGCGCCACTCGCACGCGCATTATCCCGACCTGCACCATCGACATGGGCATAGCTAACCCACCGGCGAAATATCGATTGCCTTAAACACCGCCGCTTGCAGTTCTTTCAGCCCCACATGCTTCTCCGACGACGTCACCACCACTTCCGGAAACGCCGCCGCGCGTTTGCGGATTTTTTCGAGGGTGTCAGCGACAAGCGCGGGAATTTTCGAAATGTGTATCTTGTCGGATTTGGTCAAAACAATCTGATACGAAACGGCGGCCTTGTCCAAAAGGGTAAGCACATCCTCATCGTTCTTCTTAATGCCATGGCGCGCGTCGATGAGCAGGAACACCCGCTTCAACGTCACGCGGCCTTGCAAGTAAGAATAGACCAGCTCCGTCCATTTATCGACTTGATCTTTCGGGGCCTCGGCATAGCCATAGCCCGGCATATCGACCAGCGTCATCGGTGGCAGGTCTTCCATTGTGCCCGAAAAGCCATCGGGTACAAAAAAGTTCAGTTCTTGCGTCCGGCCAGGCGTATTGGAGGTGCGGGCAAGGCCGTTTTGGCCGGTCAGGGCGTTAATAAGCGACGATTTGCCGACGTTAGAGCGTCCGGCAAAAGCGATCTCCGGCGGGCCTTCCGGCGGCAGGAAACGCATCGACGGCACGCCTTTGATGAAGATCCAAGGACGTGCGAACAGGCGGGGATCATCGCCTGCGATCTGCGTGGGTTCAAAATTTGTCATGACTTTCCCTTATCGGGGATGGAAGCAATAAAAAAGCCCCGCAAACGCGAGGCTTTCTCACGATGAGCGACAGGGCTTCTTATGCCGCTTTCGGTTTTGTCTTGAACAACGCCACGAGATTGTCCCAAAGCTCAATCTTCGCACCATTGCGCTTCATGATGTAACCTTGCTGCAAGATCGACAGGAAGTTGTTCCATGCCCAATAGATGATGAGACCGGCCGGGAATGTCGCCATCATGAACGTGAACATGACCGGCATCCAAGTAAAGATCATTGCCTGTGTCGGATCTGGCGGCGTCGGGTTCATACGCATCTGCAGGAACATAGTGATGCCCATGAGAAGCGGCCAAACACCGACCAACAGGATTGCCGGCACTGTGAATGGCAACAGGCCGAACAGATTGAACAGCGACGTCGGATCCGGTGCGGCCAGATCATGAATCCAGCCATAGAACGGCGCATGGCGCATTTCGATGGTGACATAAATGACCTTATAGAGCGCAAAGAATACGGGAATTTGCAACAATACTGGCCAACAACCCGCAACCGGATTGATTTTCTCGGTCTTGTATAGCTCCATCATCGCCTGCTGCTGCTTCTGCTTGTCGTCGGCGTATTTTTCCTTGATCTCCATCATTTTAGGCTGCGCCGTCTTCATATGCGCCATGGACACGTAGGATTTATTGGCAAGCGGGAAGAAAATCACCTTGACGACAACCGTTGTTGCCAAAATGGCGAGGCCGAAGTTTCCGAGGAGGCGGAAAAGCCAGTCCATCATATAAAACATCGGTTTGGTGATGAAATAGAACCAACCCCAGTCGATCATCAGATCAAACTGGCGGATTTTGCGATCCTCCTCATAGGCGTCGATTTTACCGACTTCCTTGGCACCCGCAAAAAACAGGCTCTCAATGGTTTCGGACGCACCTGGTGCCACAGTTACGGGATCAGAAAGAAAATCCGATTGGTAGCGCGCACGCCCGTCATCGAAGTAAGAGAAGCGCGCTTGGAAAGGCTGCTTTGCCGACGGGATCAGCGCGGTGGCCCAATACTTATCGGTAATGCCGAGCCAGCCGTCGGAGGCCTTTGCGGGCTTTATTTCCTTGTCTTCTTCAATCGAGGCATAGTTGATTTCCTGCAGGCCTGCCTCACCAGCCACGCCGATTAAACCTTCGTGCAGAACATAAACAGCCACGCCAAGCGGCTTTTCAAAGCGTGTCACGCGCCCATAGGCGGACAGCGACACAGGCGCGGTTCCCGCATTGGTGACAGTGTCTGAAACTGTGAACATATATTCCGCATCAACGGCAATCGCGCGCTTGAACGTGAGGTCTTTGTCATTGGTATACGTCAACGTCACAGGCGTTGAGGGAGTTAAGCTTGCGTTGCCCTCAACGGCCCAAACAGTGTCCCGAGACGGCACTGTTCCGGTCAATTCGTTACCGGAATAGCCGAATTCAGCAAAATAGCCGGTGCGCAGCGCCGCGGGTGAGAGCAATTTAATTGCGGGAGAGTCCGGGGCGACTTCTTCGCGGAACTTTTTCAACACGATATCATCAAAGCGCGCACCGGTGAGATTAATCGAGCCGCCAAGTGCAGGCGTGTCAATCGTTACGCGCTGGGACTGGGCAAGTGCCGCTTCGCGCGTCAGGCTGTCATTGGCAGGGGTCGCGGCGTCCGAAATTGGCGCCGTTGATAACGGTGTTGTCGCCGTTCCAGCGGCAGGGGCCAAGCCTTGCGCGACTTTTTCTTTTTCCAATCGTTCCAGCTCTACGCGTTGCACTTCGCGTTGCGACTCGATCTTCGGGTTCATGTAGAACACTTGCCAAAGCGTGAGGATCAGGATCGACAGAGCAATCGTGATGTAAAAATTGCGGTTATTCTGCATCTTGCTTCCGGTTTTTGGGGCCGCGGATACGGCGCTTCAATTCATTGGCCAGAACGAGGAACGGGGCGTTCAACACATCGCGGCGCGCGACAATCACATAGTCACTCTCAACGTCCATGTCCACGGCGGCATGAAGGCGCATCGCTTCGCCCAAACGGCGTCGAATTCTGTTGCGAACGACAGCATTTCCGCATTTTTTCGAGACTGTAAGGCCAAACCGGCCATGTTTGCCATCGTCTTCATAGCGCCGCGTTTCCACAAGAAATAAAGGCCCGCGCCGCTTTTCTCCAGCCCGGACAGACAAAAACTCGGCCCGCTTTTCAAGGCGTCCGAGTTTTGGAGTCTTTTTATTGTTTTTCACCGGGAAATATATCCGGTGTGCGATCCGGCTTACGCCGAAAGCTTCTTGCGGCCGTGTGAACGGCGGGCAGCGATCACTTTACGACCGCCAGCAGTCGCCATGCGGGCACGAAAGCCATGACGGCGTGCGCGCACAAGCTTGGATGGTTGGTAGGTACGCTTCATTTATTTTAATACCGCGGTGTGCGGCCCTTCTTAATTCTGTATGTAGAACAGGAGCGATTGGTCATTGGTTTTGTCTATAGACGTAATGCGACCGGCAAACGTGCGCGGTGTATAAGGACGCGGTTGCAAGAAGTCAATCAGCCCGTGACACTTCGTTTTATCGGCCATTTGTGTACTCACGGCATGGTGAAGCGGGCTTGAG
>JANOYJ010000347.1:0-6616 GCA_031428815.1 Phyllobacterium sp. | reverse complement strand
CGGGGTTCATAGTCAACTTTCGAATAGAGCCGATTTGCTTTTCGGCTTGGGAAGATTGTTTTCAAAAGTACACTATCACCATCGATCACGTAGGGAACCATACAGGCATAGCCGTTGATTTCCACGACGAGCATGTACTGGTTTGGAAAGCGCGCCTTGTCGGGATGTGGCCCGTCATAAAGCACCTTGCCATCCTCCACCGAAGTTGCCACATTTTCGAACGAGAGACCACGTTGATCAATCAACTGCCGGTTTTTCTCTTCATTCCAAACAAAATGACTCAGCTCCATTGCTGAATGATATGCTTTATACATTGAATGTCAATAAATGGGCAAACTGCTATTTTTAGTTCCAATAAGGTAGTCACGCGGTGAGAAAATCCAATTCCGGCCCCTCCGGCACAATACCTGTCGGATTAATGTTGAGATGGCTGGCGAAATAATGGGTCTTGATATGGGGAATGTTGACCGTTTCTGCCACGCCGGGAACTTGGTACAGTTCGTGCAAATAGGCTGAGAGCGCGGGATAATCGGCGATGCGCTTTTTGTTGCATTTGAAATGGCCGACATAGACGGCATCGAAGCGGATGAGGGTGGTGAAAAGCCGCCAGTCGGCTTCGGTGATTTGGTTGCCGACGAGATAGCGTTGCTTCGACAGGCGGGCTTCCAGCATATCGAGTGTGGCGAATAATTTCTGGAATGCGGTTTCATAAGCATGTTGCGTTGTGGCAAAGCCGGCGCGGTAGACGCCGTTGTTGACAGTTTCGTAGATGACGCTGTTGATCGCGTCGATTTCTGCCTTCAGAGCGCCGGGATAGTAGTCGCCCTCCCTCGCGTCCATAGCGTCAAAGGCTGAATTGAGCATCCGTATAATTTCACTGCTTTCATTTGAGACAATGGTTTGTCGCTGTTTGTCCCAGAGCACAGGGACGGTTACGCGACCCGAATAGGTCGGGTCAGCGCTGGTGTAGATTTGATGCATGAAAGCCTTGCCGAGCAGCGTGTCGCCGGTGGCATCGTCGAATGACGGGTCAAAGGTCCAGCCGCTTTCTTGCATCAGCGGGTGAACGACTGAAACGCTGATGACCTCTTCAAGACCCTTAAGACTGCGGAAGATAAGTGTCCGGTGCGCCCAAGGGCAAGCGAGGGACACATAAAGATGGTAGCGACCGGGTTCAGCTTTGAACCCGTCACTGCCGGATGAGCCGGCCGACCCGTCGGCGGTCACCCAATTGCGGAACTGGGCGTCGGTGCGGACGAATTCGCCTTTGGTCGATTTTGTATCATACCATTGGTCGTGCCATTTTCCGTCGATTAGCAGGCCCATTTTCGTTCCTTTGGTATCGGTGATAAACTGCCCGACGATCGGGGATAGATTTGTGGATAGATCGCACCGTTTGGCAGTGACTGTTTGTTAGATAGGCGCAACACTGTCGAACGACCATGCGGCGGTGATTGAACAATCTGTTGAACGATGCTAGGCGCTACATATGGAACACGGATTTCTGACATTGAAACTTTTGGCACTGCGACCGTCGCGACGACGCTGATCGCCTCCCTTTGCCATTTGTCCTTGCTCAAACGATTGTTCCTTCCATGACACAGCTTACCTATCTGCCTGAACAGGCGTCGCATGACGCCGTGATTGAGGAGATTAACGCCGAAGCCTTCGGTCCGGGCCGGTTCGCCCGCGCCGCGTATCGTATTCGCGAAGGCGGTCTGCATGAGCGAAATTTGTCATTTGTGGCCTTGTCGGATGGCGACGTCATTGCGTCGGTCCGGCTGACACGGGTGAAAATCGGCCCGGTGGATGCGCTGTTGCTCGGGCCTCTTGCGGTGCGGCCCGCGTATAAAAATCAAGGCATTGGGCGGCATATACTTAGAATGAGCGTCGAAGCAGCAAAGCAAACGGGGCATTCTCTCGTCGTTCTGGTTGGCGACGAGCCCTATTACGGTCCGCTCGGATTCCAGCAAGTGCCTCAAAAACAAATGAAATTTCCAGCGCCGGTGGATTTGAACCGGATACTGGCTCTCGAACTCAAAGCGGGTGCGCTGGCGAAAGCAATTGGCGATGTTCGCCACGCGGGGCGGTAAAATTTCTACCGTCCTTCGCGGTACCACATTGATCCAAGCACCATCAGCAGGACACCGAGGCCAAGAAATCCTGCAAACAACGGCAGGCGCGAAACGCTACGTAAGGTGGTTTCATCGGTCGTTCTCAATCCGAGCCAATTGGCCGACGACGCTTCGATTTTGCCGCGAACGGGCAGAATATCGGGAACACCAGCCGTCAGTCGCTGGATGGTTCCGCCCGTCGCTTTAACGAGTGGGGCCAGCAGACTGGTGGTGGAAACGGTTGACAGAAATTCGGGCGCGTTGACCGGGCCGACATGCGCCAGCGTGTTCAAATCGCCATTGGCAATGCGAAACAAGCCGATTTCATCGGTTTCCAGCTTGCCGCGAAACAGGCCGTCCTGTGATTTAACCAAAGCAACGCTGGCAGTTTTCCCGGACGGAAGGATCACATCTACCTTGCCAGCGTCATCGCTCATCGTCTGACGGGAGATTTCCAAAGTGCGGCCTTTGCCTAGCGCGGTGAGAGCCTCTTCTTCAAGCTCCGGCTCTTTCATCAGCCAATGGGCGATACGCCGGTAGAGCGACACATACGGTCCGCCGCCTTCAAAACCGCGCGCCCAAAGCCAGCCTTGGTCGGAGAGGAACATGCCGACACGACCTTTTCCTTTGCGATTGAGCACAAGAAGCGGCCGGTCGCCTGCGCCCTTCATAACCACTTCGCCAACCGGCTCGTTGACATTAATTATCCGGAACCAACGGCTCCAATCGGGTGGACTTGCCGCTGATCCTTCCAATCCGCGTGTCACGGGATGGCGTTTTCCAAGGTCGGTAAGCTCTGGATAGAAGCCCTGCTCGGTGACTTCTCCCGTTGGGAGAGCCGGAAGGGCGCTCATGAGCGGCGTGTTGGCAATTGAGACTTCGCCTGAATATTCTGGTCCCGCCGCGACCAAAAGCGCGCCACCTTGCTCAACATATTGTGCGATGTAGTCATAATACAGCGTCGGCAACACGTCGCGGTGCTGGTAGCGGTCGAAAATGATGAGATCGAAGTCCTTGATGCGCTCGACAAAAAGCTCGCGTGTAGGGAAGGCAATCAGCGACAGCTCATTAATCGGCGTGCCATCCTGCTTTTCCGGAGGGCGCAGAATGGTGAAATGTACTAGGTCGACGCTGGCATCGGACTTCAGAAGGTTGCGCCATGTGCGCTCGCCCGCATGTGGCTCGCCTGATACAAGAAGCACCCGCAGATTTTCCCGAATGCCATCGACGGAGGCGACGGCGCGGTTATTGCTGTCGGTTACTTCGCCTTCTATCACGTCAGTGGCGAGCTCAATAATGTTTGCGCCAGCGCGCGGGAGCGTCACTTCAAGCGGCATATTCGCGCCGATTGTGGCTGATTCTTCAGAGACCAGTTCGCCATCAACAAAAACGCGGACGCGTGCTTGTCCGATCAATCCCTGAGCGCCTTCGTCAGTCACCAGATATTCAAGCTGCATAGGCTTTCCGGCTAGACCGAAACGCGGCGACTGGGTGAACTTGATAACCCGATCCGTCTCGCTGTCTTTTCCGGTAATCAGGGCGTGAACCGGGGCATCAAAACCGAGCGCAGTGGCAGCTTTTGGAATGTCGTGAACTTGCCCATCCGATAAGAGGATGGCACCAGCAACTTGGCTGGGCGGCACGTCGCGCAAAGCTTCTGCCAGCGTCGAGAAGATTCTCGTGGAGGCGCGGTCCTCGTCATTTCCCGCTTTGCCCGCATCAACAACACGAAGGTCGAATTGCTTGAAGCGTCCTATCTTTTCTTTGAGTTTTTCAAGCGCAGCATCGGTGTCAGCAGTTCGCGTTCCGAGCGATTGGCTTTGGCTCCGGTCGACAATGACAGCAACCACACTTTTGACCGGGTCGCGTTCTTCGCTCATGAAGACCGGATTGGCCAAGGCAATGCACAAAGCCGCGGCAGCACCAAGACGGAACAAGGCACCACGGGCGCCGCGCAAGACACCGGTCACAGTAAACCCAAATATTGCCAGCGTGGCAAATGCCAGTATGGGCCAAGAAACCAAGGGTTCGAGCGATAGGGACAGGTTCATTGCCCCAGCCTTTCGAGCAATGCCGGTATGTGAACCTGATCCGACTTATAATTGCCAGTCAGCATATAGATGACGACATTAATGCCAGTGCGGAATGCGTGCTCCCGCTGAACATCGTTGGACGGCACCGTGGCGAACTGGAAATTTCCCCCATCATCCATTGCCCAAGCGGAGGCGAAATCATTGCTCGTGATTAGGATTGGTGAAACACCATCGCCAGTTCGCACAGGTCGTTCCGAGTTTTCGTCCGGTGCCGTTGATGCCTCTACCCAAAGCGAACCTCCGGAATATCGACCTGGAAAATCATTAAGAAGATAGAATGATTTGGTCAGAACATGGTCTGTCGGAACCGGCTCTAATGGCGGTACGCTCATATTGCTCAAGATATCGCGCAGGCGTTGGTTGGCTGGGGAGCCACCTTCGCTGAGATCAAAAGAGGCGACATCTTCATCGCGGGTGTCAAAAAGGATCGTGCCGCCTTGACGCATATAGGCGTCTGCGCGGGCAAAGGCTGCGGCGCTTGGCATTGCGGTATCGGCATCAATCGGCCAGTAAATCATCGGGAAGAAAACCAGTTCATCCGCGTCCATATCGACGGCCACAGGATCGGCGGGATCAAGAGCGGTCTTGTCGCGCAAATAGATAGTCAAGCCAAAAAGACCGTCATGGCTGGTCTTGTCGAGCGAGGCATTGCCGGTTTTGACATAAGCAAGGCGCGTTTTGGAAATCGCCTCAATGGCGATCGCGTCGCTGACTTGATTAGTTGGCTTTTCTTGCGCGAATGCCGGATCGTGCGGCGGGAACATAAGAATGGCTAAGGCAATGAGGGACGCTGTGCCGAGACGTCTTCCAGCAAATGCGCCGGTCATCCAAAGAACAGCAACGCAATCCAGTGCGAGTAACGCCAAGGCCGCGAGTAACGCCATGCCCTTCAATGATTGGGGATCGTCGGACTGATAGACTGCCTTGGTGACTGGAATGGCCAAATCGGGTGCCTTCGCAAGAATTAGCTTATCTTCCGCCTTTAGCAAATTGACCGCGACGGCGCCGTCCGGAGTTCCATAAAGCCCGGGCGGATTGGAAAATGTCACAACAGGATTTGTGGTCAATGTTATTGGCTTCGCGGTTGGTGGTGGTGCGC
Source organism: Phyllobacterium sp. (assembly GCA_031428815.1). Lineage (GTDB taxonomy): Bacteria > Pseudomonadota > Alphaproteobacteria > Rhizobiales > Rhizobiaceae > JANOYJ01. Next base: position 1,310 of record JANOYJ010000347.1, on the reverse strand, counting down.
TAACCATTCCATCGGCGCTTATCATGCGCAGTGGCGGCAAGATCGCTGTGCCGCCCGCCACAGCGGATGCCGTTCCGGATTGGGCAAAGGAAACCGTTCGCCGCAGCATTTCCACGAAGGTTCCGGTCAGAGGCAGGTTCGACCATGAAGTGGTCGGCGTTACGTGAAACAGCACGATTGTGCCGCGCCCTTTCTTGAGAGCCGTGACCAAGGGCGTGCCGTCAGAAAGGTCGGCCCACGCCCGCTCGGCCAAATCCGGTGAGGGTTCAGCGAGCACCTGCCGACTTACGGAAAGATCGCTCGATATATCGATTCCGACAAACGGGCTCTTGTCTGAGAAGGGGAGAAGACTTTGCGGCACCGTCCATGACATGGCGCCATCAAGGGCGCGCTCGCCGCGACGTAAGCCGACGGGCAAAAGGTTCTCGTCGCTGGAGGCGGCAAGGCGCGGACCGGCAAAGCGCACCAGCATGCCGCCCTTCTCGATCCAGGCACTTAAAGCTATCTGCGCGGCCTCAGGGATTGCGCCAACATCCGCCATAACGATGACGGAAGGACGGTCGCCGACAAGCTCCGTGATTGCGCCGGAAAGCTCAGCGCTTCTCGGCTGGATAATATCTGCGTAAGGGGTGAGTGCACGCTCGATATAGTAAAGCGGCGACAACAAGGGCTGCGAGCTATCAGCCGTCGCACCCGAAAGAAGCGCCACCCGCTTGCGCTTCATTTTATCGTCCAAGAGACGGGTCGCACCCGCATGTCGGTCACCCGAAATGCTCACCGATGCAATGTCATTTCGAAGTTCGAGCGGCAGGCGCAGCTCAGTGATCGTTGCTGTGCTGTTGGTTGTGAAACTGATCGAGGCTTCACCCAACAAGCGCCCTTTTTCGTCATAGGCAAAAACCTTTTTATCACTCCCTACAACACTCCCTGCAGTCCGCTGAACATTTACCTTTAGCGCTTCTGTCGAGCTTTCTATCGCAGTAATGGCGAGCGATTTAACCTCTGAGGGACCATACCAAAGCAGGGATTTGATGCCGCTTTTGGTTAGAACCTCAAAGGATGAGGTCTCATTTTTTGATTCCAGCCCGGCGCTTAACCATGCGGTTTCATTGAGATTATTTGTAGGCGCAAGCGCGGAAACCTTGGCGGCGATATCCATGACCGTACCCGGCACCGGCTCAGACTGGATTGCGGCCAAGCGCTCGCGTGCAGTTGCTGCATCGAACGGGCCGATTGGGCTGTTCTCCTCACTTGCGGTCGCGGCGAGAATAACAGGGCGGGAATTTTCCTCGGCAAGATTGATGAGGTTG
>JANOYJ010000346.1:0-3730 GCA_031428815.1 Phyllobacterium sp. | reverse complement strand
GCCAGTGACACGCCCAAAAACTCGAATGGGTCATTGAGGCTGGCAAGTCGCGATACCTTCAATCGACGTCTCTTTATTGCTTCCAATCCATACTTTTCATTCAGGAAGTGGAAAACAATCATAGAATCTAAACCAACCGCCCCTGCTCCACAGCTGCTGCAATAAAACTCGCAAACAGCGGATGCGGTTCGAACGGGCGGCTTTTCAGTTCGGGATGATATTGCACGCCGATGAACCAAGGATGGTCGGGATACTCCACCGTCTCCGGCAAAACGCCGTCCGGCGACATGCCGGCGAAGACCAAGCCGCAGGCCTCGAGACGCTCTTTGTAGTCGATATTGACCTCGTAGCGGTGCCGGTGGCGCTCGTGGACAACGGTATTGCCATAAATTTCAGCGATATGTGAGCCGGCCTTAAGTGAGGCTTCATAAGAACCAAGCCGCATGGTGCCGCCGAGATCGCCAGCAGCGCGGCGTTTCTCGAGCATGTTGCCTTTGAGCCATTCTGTCATCAGACCGACAACTGGCTCCTTACTCTCGCCGAACTCCGTCGATGATGCCCCCTCAATACCCGCCAGATTCCGCGCCGCCTCAATGCACGCCATCTGCATGCCGAAACAAATGCCAAAATACGGCACTTTGCGCTCGCGGGCGAACTTGGCTGCCAGAATCTTGCCTTCCGAGCCGCGTTCGCCAAAGCCGCCGGGCACCAATATGCCATGGACCTTTTCAAGATAGGGAGACGGGTCTTCTTGTTCGAAAATCTCTGACTCAATCCAATCGAGCTTGACCCTGACCCGGTTTGCCATGCCGCCATGCGCCAAGGCTTCCATCAGCGATTTATACGCGTCTTTCAGGCCGGTATATTTGCCAACGATGGCAATGGTCACTTCGCCTTCAGGGTTATGGATGCGTTGAGTAATATCGTTCCAGCGTTCCATCCGCGGCTTTGGTGCGGGATCAATGCCAAACGCAGCCAAGACCTCCGAATCAAGCCCTTCCTTGTGATAGGCCATAGGCACATCATAAATATGCGCCACATCCAGCGCCTGAATGACCGCGCTTTCACGGACATTGCAGAACAGCGACAATTTGCGCCGCTCTTCCTTAGGGATTTGCCGGTCGGCGCGCACCAGCAAAATGTCCGGCGCAATACCGATCGAGCGAAGCTCCTTGACCGAATGCTGTGTCGGCTTGGTTTTGAGTTCCCCCGCCGTCGGAATGAACGGCATCAGTGTCAGATGGATGTAAACGCATGACAGGCGCGGCAAATCATTGCCTATTTGGCGGATCGACTCCAAGAATGGCATGGCCTCAATATCGCCGACAGTACCGCCGATTTCGCAGATGACGAAATCAAACTCGTCATTGCCTTCCAGTACGAAGTCTTTGATTTCATTGGTCACATGCGGAATGACCTGAACCGTCGCGCCGAGATAATCGCCGCGCCGTTCCTTGTCGATAATGTCCTTGTAGATGCGCCCCGTCGTGATGTTGTCACGCTTATTGGCCGAGCGCCCGGTGAAGCGTTCATAATGGCCGAGATCAAGGTCGGTCTCCGCCCCGTCATCGGTAACGAACACTTCGCCATGCTGATAGGGCGACATCGTCCCCGGATCGACATTGAGATAGGGGTCCAGTTTACGGATACGCACGCGATAACCGCGTGCCTGAAGGAGTGCAGCCAATGCTGCAGCAGCGATGCCTTTTCCGAGGGAAGAAACCACGCCGCCAGTGATGAAAACATAACGAGCCATGGGATTGAGGCTCTAACGCCTCGAAGTTGATTCCGCCACTCTTTATTTCAAGGAAATGCGGTTTTCCACGTCATCGATCAAATAACGATGACGGGCGCACCAAGCTTGACGCGGTCAAACAGGTCGATGACATGTTCATTGACCATGCGGAAGCACCCGTTGGAGGCGGCCGTTCCGATTGTCCATGGCTGCGTCGTTCCGTGAATTCTAATCTGGATGTCGCGCTTGCCTTGATAAAATTACATCGCGCGCGCGCCCAATGGATTTCCCGGCCCGCCCTTCATCCCGTCCTTGTATTTGCTATATTTTTCCGGGCTGCGCTTGATCATTTGCGGCGTTGGCTTCCAACTTGGCCATTCTACCTTGCTCTTGATCTTGGCAATACCCTTCCAGCCGAGACCTTCCATGCCGATTGCCACGCCATATCGACGCGCCTTGTTGTCCGGTTCTACTAGATAAAGCAGCTTCTGTTCCGAGTTGACGACAATTGTTCCCGGAACAAATAATGTATAAAAATCAACCTGCTGCGGTTCGAACTTCGGATCGATAACGAAAGGCTTCTTGGCCTGTTTCTTGGCTTTCTTTGCCGACTTGGCCGTCGAAACAGGTTTGGCTTTAGGCGTAACCTTTTTGATGGCGGGCACAACACCCGGCAGATCAAACGCCTGCGGTGATGCAAAAGCACTACCTGCCAACGCCATGACAAATGCGGACGTTAGACCCAAAAGAATATTACGTCGCGATAGCATTCAAGCCCCCAAGCCCGACAAAAACCGCAGAATAAACGCTCGTTATTAGAGAACAGTTACCTTTGTTCCAACAGATACCCGCGAGAACAAATCAATTACGTGCTCATTGACCATCCGGAAGCAACCGTTTGATGCGGCGGTTCCGATCGTCCAAGGCTGCGTTGTTCCGTGGATACGCAAATAGGTGTCTTTGTTACCTTCATAAAGATAGATCGCGCGGGCCCCGAGCGGATTGGTCGGACCACCATCCATGCCTTCCGCATACTGGGCGTATTTTTCCGGAGAGCGCTCAATCATTTCCTTGGTCGGAATCCAACGCGGCCATTCCTGCTTGTCGCCCACGACAACCGTGCCATGGAAATCCAAACCATCTTTACCAACAGCAACACCATAACGGCGGGCGGTAAATGGGGTTTCGATCAGATAGAGAAATTTCTGTTGGGAATCGATGACGATAGATCCGGACGCGTAACCGGAAAACGCAACGTCTTGCGGTTCAAACTTTGCGTCAATCGTGTAGGTTTTCTTGCCAATTTTCTTGACGATTTTCTTCGCCGGCAGTTCAGCGACATCAATTTCCGCCTTTGGCTTGCGCTTGAAGATTTTCAGCTCAAGCTCTTCTTTCGCCATTTTCTTGTCATTGGCTTTAATGCGTGCCAGCTCTTCTTTACTTACGCGCGTGACCTTCTCATCGGTCTTTTTAACGGGCGCGTTCTTCGCCAAAGCCAGCCGCTGAGCTTCCTTCTTCTTCAAAACATCCAAGCGCGCCAGATCGTCAGCGGGGAGTTTTTTGCCCTTTTTCTTCGCCAAACGAAGCGACTTCTTCAGCGACTTCAGTTCCGAGGCTTCCGCAAGCGCTTCGGCTTCCTTTTCTGCCTTGGATTTAATGCCGAAGAATCCGGCATGGGATTGTGACGTCATTGCAAGGGCTGCAATGCCGGACAAAAGAAGACGGCGAGAGATCATGTTGTTGTTTCCATTTCGGCGACTGGTCTTGGGAGCCACGACTGTCGAAACCAATTGTGGCGCAATCGCGATGAGAATACCCCAATTCAGGTGTCATCCTCAAGCCTACCCACGCAAATGTGATAGACCGATGCTGAATCGCAACAGGTCTTTACCAAGCCGACGCACCAGAATCAAATGGACGCATAAACGCTCGTCTTAATAAAACACAACGATTCGAACTATTTGGCTGGTACAGTCGTCGTTGGCTCGGTTTCCG
>JANOYJ010000345.1:0-3366 GCA_031428815.1 Phyllobacterium sp. | reverse complement strand
CAAAGGGCGTCGGTGAGAAGATTGATCTGAATGTGTTCAATGGCGATGCCGCGCAATGGGATCGCTGGGTCGGGCGGGCGACGCGGTGAGGTCTGCGTATGTGCAGGTTTTGAGATCATTAAAACCCGCATGACATCAAGGTTGGGTCACTGAACGGGAAGCCTGTCGGTCGAAGAAACGGGCTCCTAAATACATCTCACGCGACCGCACGAATTGCTGGTCTGACTCGACGGTAAATGATCGTTTCGGCAATCGCGGCGTTGATGGCCCAACCAAGTCCCAATAAGATGGCGCGGGTGGCGGTGTCTGGGTCAGTCCCGCACCCATGCCCATAGCGGACGAATGGCGACATACCCTTGCACAGCGTCGCCATGACGATGCACTTAGACTTCCTGCGCCATATTACCAATGGATGCGCAGGGCTATTCAAGATTTGTGTGATTGGCGCGCATGGTCTCGGGTTTTATCTTCATAGTATTGATGAGTTTTAGCACCATGACTTCAAAAAGAACAAACAAAGCGCCTTCAAACAAAGAGCCCATCGGCAAAACGGATGAGCGCCTGTCTCCTTGGTCATCGGCCATGGTTTGAGCGGGCAGGTGGACCACAAAATCCGCCAGTGCAGCGCAGCGGCCGTTCGGCTGCGCCGTGAAAAGCAGGATTTTTGAACCTGCCGCCTTGGCGACACCCATCAAAGCGAGGGCCGTTGAAATTTCACCCGGTCCGCAGGTGACAATGAACAAATCACCTTTTCCCACCGGCGGTGTTGTCATGTCACCCTCGACTGCGACAGCCAACCCCATATGATAAAGCCGCATGGCAAATCCCATGATTTGAAGGCGCTCGCGACCACCACCGAAGACCACCGAACTGCGTGCCTTCGCGATCATGTCACAGGCCATATCGACATCGCGATCATTCAATCGATCAAAGACGGTGCCAAGTTCAGATAGGGCAGATTGGTAGAGATTTGTCATCCTGTGGCTCCCGGCGTGAGGTGAAAGCATACCACTTGTACGTCGTCCGACAACTGTAATCGAGGCGCGGGTTGAGACTGTGGGAATAGTAGAGTTTCATCGGCCGTCTACCCCCCCGTCACGCTCATGTGCCGCGATACCGCCGGTTTCTTGCTCACCCGGTCGATGACAAAATCATGCCCTTTGGGTTTGCGTCCAATCGCCTCGTCTATGGCGGCTGATAGAAGTTCGTTGCCCTCCGAGGCGCGGAGCGGGGCGCGCAGGTCCGCTGCGTCTTCCTGGCCGAGGCACATATAGAGGGTGCCGGTGCAGGTGAGACGGACGCGGTTACAGCTTTCGCAGAAATTATGTGTCATCGGCGTGATGAGGCCGAGGCGGCCGCCGGTTTCGGCGACATTGAGATAGCGGGCCGGGCCACCGGTTTTGTAAGGAATGTCGCTCAGGGTAAATTGATGGGCGAGGGCGGCGCGCATTTGGCTGAGCGGCAGATATTGATCAGTGCGGTCTTCGGAAATTTCGCCAAGCGGCATGGTTTCAATGAGCGTTAGATCCATGCCACGCCCATGCGCCCAGCGCATCAGAGCGGGGATTTCGAGATCGTTGAAATTCTTCAGTGCGACGGCGTTGATTTTGACTTTGATGCCAGCGGCCTGCGCGGCGTCAATGCCTTCCAAGGTTTTGGCAATGTCGCCCCAGCGGGTGATTTCCTTGAACTTGGCCGGGTCGAGTGTGTCGAGCGAGACATTGATGCGCTTGACACCGAGCTCGGCCAGTTCCGAGGCATACTTGGCAAGCTGCGAGCCATTGGTGGTGAGCGTCAATTCTTCGAGGGCACCAGAGGTGAGATGGCGCGAGAGGGAGCGGACGAATTGCATGATGTTCTTGCGCACAAGCGGCTCGCCACCGGTGAGGCGCAGTTTTTTGACGCCCTTATCGATGAAGGCGGTGCAGAGGCGGTCGAGCTCTTCGAGTGTGAGCAGGTCTCTCTTTGGCAGAAAGGTCATGTCTTCCGCCATGCAATATGTGCAGCGGAAATCGCAGCGGTCCGTGACCGAGACGCGCAGGTAGGAGATCGCGCGGCCAAACGGATCGATCATCCCGTTGGGAATCGGGGCGGGCTGGGCGAAGGGTGTGTTCATAACTGTCCCTGATTTATCTTGCTCCATCTTATCCCTGTGGCTAAGCGATATCAATGACTGACACAAAACCATGGCCGAGCGAAATTCGCGTCTCGAAAGACAAAACTGATCTCAGCATCACTTTTGAAAGCGGCGAGCGTTTTACTTTGCGCGCCGAAATGCTGCGCGTTCTATCGCCTTCCGCTGAGGTTCAAGGCCATTCGCCGGAGCAGCGCGTCACGGTTGGCGGCAAGCGGCATGTGAAGATCGCTCAAATTCTGCCCATCGGCAATTATGCCATCCGCCCGATTTTTGATGACGGGCACGATAGCGGGATTTTTACGTGGGTCTATCTGCACGAGCTGGGCGTGCACGGGAACGAGAAATGGGCGGGGTATTTGGCGGAGCTGACGGCAAAGGGGCTGGGACGCGGTTAGCTTGAAGCGTTCAGCGTCTCGCCCGCCTTGCGTATGGTCTCGCCGGTCAAATCGCAATCCCAACCGCAACTTCGCGACCGAAAGATCATTTGCCGCCGCAGCATAGAATTTAATTTTTAGCGGCGAACGATCACCTTGGTGCCGATGCCAACTTTGTCATAAAAAAATTTGACATCGTTATTGGCCATGCGGATACAACCTGACGACATGGCATGACCTAAGGTCCAGGGCTGGTTGGTGCCGTGAATGCGATAGATCGAACCGCCGATATACATGGCGCGTGCGCCGAGCGGGTTGGTCGGTCCGCCCGCCTGATAGACGGGCAGGATGCGGCCCTTTTTGGCTTCGCGGGCGCGCATTTCCGCGGGAGGCGTCCAGCCCGGCCATTCGGCTTTGCGGCTGATGCGGTTGGTGCCCGACCATTCAAACCCTTCGCGCCCGACGCCAACAGCAAACTTGATCGCCTTGCCTTTGCCCAGCGTATAATAAAGCCGTCGCTCGGACGTCTCGATGATAATCGTGCCGGCAGGGACAGATTTGTCATAGGACACTGTCTTGCGCGCGATCGGCGAATTGTCCGACATAAACTTGCCGCCTTGCGCCCGCGGCTGTCCACCCTGAATGAAGCGGGCGAAAGCACTTTCGGCGGCCGCGGAGGTCGGCGCCAAGGCAGCAGGCACGAGAAGTGAAGCGGCAAGGAGAAGGCTGGAGATGATGTTACGCACGATTATCCCTCGAAAGATGATTCGTGCGATAATTATCGCACAGAGCGTTATGGTCAATCACTTCACGTAAATGTTTTTAACCAATAGATATTGAGTGCCAGAAGAAATC
>JANOYJ010000344.1:0-1514 GCA_031428815.1 Phyllobacterium sp. | reverse complement strand
TTTGGTCATGGTAAGGCGCGTGAAGTGCCTGAAGCGATCCGCAAGGCAACTGAGGCTGCCAAGCGCGAAATGCTGTTCGTGCCACTTCGTTCAGGCCGCACATTGCATCACGATGTCGAAGGCCGCCATGGCGCCGGCCGCGTGGTTATCCGCATGGCGCCGGCTGGTACCGGTATTATCGCCGGTGGCCCGATGCGTGCTGTATTTGAAGCCGTTGGAGTTGCGGACGTTGTGACTAAGTCGCTTGGATCGTCCAACCCGTACAACATGGTTCGCGCGACGTTTGATGCTTTGAAGCATATGGTGCATCCGAAGGATGTCGCCGCACAACGTGGCATCAAGTACTCGACATTGCAGGCGCGTCGCAGCGCTGTTGTCGGCGCAGACGAATAGCGCCGGGAGGATTTGAAACATGGCTAAGAAGCAAGCAGCAGCAAAAACGCTTACTGTTGAACAGACCGGCAGCCCGATCCGTCGCCCCGGCGACCAGCGTGCAACGCTGATTGGTCTCGGTCTCAACAAGATGCATCGCAAGAGCACATTGGAAGATACACCTTCCGTGCGCGGCATGGTCGCAAAGGTAGCTCATCTCGTCCGCATTGTGGACGAGGCTTGAGTCCGAGGGAGATAGTCCGATGAAATTGAATGAACTCAAAGATGTAGACGGCGCTACCAAAGCGCGCAAACGTCTCGGTCGTGGTATCGGCTCCGGGTCAGGCAAGACTGCCGGTCGCGGTGTTAAGGGTCAAAAGTCGCGTTCAGGCGTGGCGATCAACGGTTTTGAAGGCGGTCAAATGCCGATTTACCGTCGTTTGCCAAAGCGCGGCTTTACCAACATCCATGCCAAGACTTTCAACGTTGTCTCGGTTGGCCGTATTCAGGTTGCCATTGATGCCAAGAAGCTAGACGCGAAAGCGGTCATCAACTTCGAAGCGTTGAAAGCTGCCGGTATTTTCCGTAAGGCGCTGGATGGTTTCCGTGTTCTTTCAGATGGCGAGATCAAGTCGAAAGTGACGATAGAAGCGTCTGGCGCATCGAAAGCTGCGATCGAGAAGATTGAAAAAGCCGGGGGAAGTGTCAAGCTCCCCGAGCCTAAAGTCGTTGAAGAGAAATCAGCCAAGTAAATACGGCGGCGCCTTCGGGCGCCGCTTGCATATTAGGCCTACATTTCTTATTTCGCTAAGATGCGTGTGTCTTCATGCGCACATTGATTCCGGAGAACAGTAAATGGCGTCAGCAGCGGAACAACTCGCTTCCAATCTGAATTTTTCGGCTTTTTCGCGCGCCGATGAGTTGAAAAGACGGATTTGGTTTACCCTTGGCGCTTTGCTGGTTTATCGTTTAGGAACTTACATTCCTTTGCCGGGAATTAATCCTGAGGCGCTCGCCCAGGCTTTTCAGCGTCAGAGCGGCGGTATCCTCGGCATATTTAATATGTTTGCCGGCGGCGCTGTTGAGCGTATGGCGATTTTTGCCCTTGGCATTATGCCTTATATCTCTGCCTCCATCATCGT
>JANOYJ010000343.1:0-4208 GCA_031428815.1 Phyllobacterium sp. | reverse complement strand
GGGCGTGATGACTTCGACGACCAGCAAGGAGTCCGCTGGCTCCATTTCCGGCAAAATATTCGTGACATAGCGCGTATTGGTGCCTTTGCCGCGGATTTCCTGGCCCAAACCGTCGGGAGAAATCACGCGGACCGGGAGTTTGTTGCCAATGGCGGGCGCGGTGCAGACGGCGAGTTCGAGATCGGTGGCGGCGGTGATTGACCATTCGACGCCTGCCGGGATATAGACCGACCAGGGTTTTCCTTCAAACGGCGTCATGCGCTCGCCCAATTTTCCCAAGTCTTCACCCGCAGCGACGGCGCGTCCTTTGCCGGTCACGAAAACCAGGCAAGTTTCGCGGATTTCCGATTTGCCTGAAGCAATGCCACCAACGGCAAGACGATGCAAATCAAAGCCGACATAGGTCCATCCGGCGCTTTCCGGCGTGATGTTGACGACCTGACCATTGCCGGACCTTGGCGTGACTTTAAGGTTTGGCATCGTTTGGTCCGTCCGTCGGTTTCGGTTTATAAGTGTAGATCAACTCATAGGCGGCAAGGCCGGTTACGCCGGTCGCCAACACCCCCCAGAAGGGCGATCCGAGCGCCCATTCGAGAACCGCCCACGATGCGCACACCGCGACGGTGATATAGCGACGCGAGGCGATTCTGAAAAAAGGGTGCTTGGCACCGATAATGTCCATAATGTCCCGTTCTTAATTTGCCAAAGCCCGCAATTTTATCGCCTGCTCATAGGCTTTGCGCGCGGCGTTCACCTTTTTGCGCGACGATACTTCCGGTACCGCCACATCCCACCAATTGCCACCTTCTTGCGTGGTAATCAACGCGTCTGTGTCGATGACCACGACCGAAGTGCGGGTGGCTTTCTTGGCCTTGAGCAATGCGCTTTCAAGATCGCCAATGGACGAGACCTTGACGGCAATCGCTCCCATACTGTCGGCATGGGCCCGGAAGTCGATGTCGGGCAGGACCTCGTGATAGGTGTCTTTGAGCAGATTGTTAAAATTGGCACTTCCCGTTGCCATTTGCAGCCGGTTGATACAGCCATAACCGCGATTATCGAGCACCACGATGGTGAGTTTGGCACCCAGCATGATCGACGAGGCGATCTCAGAGTTCATCATCATATACGAGCCATCACCGACCATGACGACGACTTCGTCTTTAGGCTTGGCGAGCTTAACGCCAAGGCCGCCCGCGATTTCATAGCCCATGCAGGAAAAACCGTATTCCATGTGATAGGAGCCCGGCGCGCCTTGCCGCCAGAGCTTGTGCAATTCACCTGGCAAACCGCCCGCGGCGCAAACGATCGTGGCCGCTGAACCAAAAGTGCGATGCACCGCGCCGATGACCTGCGCATCCGACGGTAGAGCGGAGTTGGTCGCAACGGTTGCGGCATCGAGCGCTTTGTTCCAAGCGGCCAAACCGTCCGTAGCTTTTTTCGCCCATGCTTTTGGTGCAGCGTACGACCCCAGTGCATCGCTGATTTCTGCCAAACCTTCGCGGGCATCGGCAACAACGGGCAGTGAATTGTGCTTGGTCGCGTCAAACACTTGCGTGTTGAGACCGATGAAGGTTTTGCTCTCGCCTTGGAAAATCGACCACGAACCCGTGGTGAAATCCTGCAGGCGCGAACCGACGGCTAAAATCACGTCGGCTTCATTGGCGAGTTGATTGGCCGAGGGTGTGCCCGTCACGCCAATGGAGCCCATGTTCAATGGGTGACCGTCCGGAAGAGACGATTTGCCCGCCTGCGTTTCACAGACCGGAATCTGATGCTTTTCAACGAAGGCGCGAAGCACGTCCGTGGCTTCAGAGTAAAGCACACCGCCACCGGCAATAATCAACGGCTTCTTGGCCTTGGAGAGTGCTTTGACCGCAGCGGCCAGTTCATCGCGCGAGGCGCGGATGCGGCGCGGGGTCCAGACTTTTTCAGCGAAGAATGATTCAGGATAGTCCCAAGCCTCGGCCTGCACATCTTGGCACAGCGACAGCGTCACCGGTCCGCACTCGGCGGGATCGGTCAATACCTGCATGGCGCGGGCCAACGCGGGCATGATCTGCTCGGGGCGGGTGATACGGTCAAAATAGCGCGAGACCGGGCGGAAGCAATCATTGGCGGACACCGTCCCGTCGTTGAAGTCCTCGACCTGTTGCAGGACGGGATCAGGCAGGCGGTTGGCGAAAACATCGCCGGGAAGTAAGAGCATTGGAATTCGATCCACGTGCGCGACAGCGGCGGCGGTGACCATGTTCAACGCGCCGGGACCGATGGACGAGGTACATGCCATGAACCGGCGGCGGAAGCTCGCCTTGGCGAAGGCCGTGGCGGCGAGCGCCATGCCCTGTTCATTATGGGCGCGGTAGGTCGGAAGTTCGTCCTTAATGCCATAAAGCGCTTCGCCGAGAGCGGCCACATTGCCATGGCCGAAAATCCCCCAGACCCCGCCGAAGATTTGCACTTTTTTGCCGTTGATGACGGTCTTCTGAACGGTCAGAAATTTGGCCAAAGCCTGCGCCATGGTGAGGCGAATGGTTTTCATGGTGGTATCTCCCAATCAGGCGAGTTTGCGGGCGAAAAGCCAAGCAGAGGTTAAACGTTCAAACTTATACGCCATATCGTCAATGGCTTCTTTGTCAGTGATATTTCCCGCGAACCAGTTTAGCGCAGCATCGGCAAAAATCGTACGGCCAATGGCGAAGCCCTTGACGACTGGAACTTCAGCCGTGGCCGCGAAAGCGGCTTCGAGTTCGTCTTGCGGCGCTTCGAGACCGAGCAGCACAACCCCACGACAATAGGGGTCGCGGGTGGTGATGACGCGCTCGATATTGGCCCAAGCGGCCTTGCTCGCCTGCGGCTCCAGTTTCCACCAATCGGGGCGGATGCCAAGATCGTAGAGTTCGATCAGCGCCCGCTCAATGGTGTGGTTATCCAACACCCCGTGTTTACCTGCTATAATCTCGACCAGCAGTTCACGCCCGACCTTGCGTGACGCATCAAACAGAGTGCGCAGCTTCTCCTGCTGCTCAATTTTGAGGATAGAAGGATCGTCCGGATGATAGAAGCAGAGACATTTAATCGTATGCGACAAAGGCCAGTCGATAAGTTCGGAACCGATGTCCTGCGTGAATTCAAAGCGCAACGGCCGCGTACCTGGACGCTCAACCGGTCGGCCGATCCAGTCGAAATTCTGCTTGGCGGCGTGCTCAAACGCTTGGCGTCCATATTTCTCGTCGATCAACATGCCATAACCGGGGCGACCGGCGGAAACCTTGGCCGCCGCTTTCACAGCAAGCACTTTGAAATCTGGAATGCGGGAGAAATCGGCACTGGCTTTTTTGGCGGCGTCCTCCAATTGCGAACGGTGGTCAATCGCCAGCGCCATAAGCAGTGGAATCGCGCCCTTTTTGCGCGTGGTGGACCAATGGACGTGGTTAAGATTCTCGTCCTTGCGCAGCGCAAGATACGGCGAGCCGTTCTTCAGGAAATACTGCAGCTCTTCCCATGTCGCATATTCAGGCGAGCAGAGAAGGCGCGAAACGGCGAAGGCACCGCAGGCATTGGCCCAAGTGGCGGAAGTCTTGTGCGGTTCGCCTCGCAAAAAGCCACGCAGCAGCCCCGACATGAACGCATCGCCCGCGCCGAGCACATTGTAGACCTCAATGGCAAAGCCGTCCCCAACAATCCCATCCTCGAGATTATCCGGGATCGTGCCGTCGTAAACGATGCAGCCTTTGGCCCCGCGCTTCAACACGATCACGCCGTTGGAGAGCGAGCGAATGGTCTTCAAGGCTGCCAGCAAATCGCTTTCACCGGAGGCGATCAGCACTTCTTCCTCTGTACCGACAATAAGATCGCAATCAGCAAGAACCGTCTTCAACTTATTCGATACATGGTCAGAGGCCACATAGCGCTCAAAACCCGCATCATGGCCGGCAAGGCCCCAAAGGTTGGGGCGGTAATCAATGTCAAAAATCACCTTGCCGCCATTTGCCTTACAAATGCGGATTGCCTTGCGCTGTGCAGCTTCGGTATTGGGTTGAGAAAAATGGGTGCCGGAAACCAAAACCGAGCCCGACGATGCGACACAGGCTTCGTCGATGTCATCTTCGCTCAACGCCATGTCGGCGCAGTCGGAGCGGTAGAAGATCATCGGCGACACGCCCTCTTCCTCAACGGCAAGAAGCACCAGCGCTGTCAGCCGTTCC
>JANOYJ010000342.1:0-6662 GCA_031428815.1 Phyllobacterium sp. | reverse complement strand
CGGCGCAGGGCAGAACGCGCTTCTTATCCTTGAGAAAGGCCTCAGCCATTTGAATGGCCGATGAGGCAGGGGCGTAATAGGCCGAACCGGTCTTGAGCAGACCAACAATCTCCGCGCCGCCATCGCGGGTGCGCTGGACGATCTGGTCGAGCTTTTCTTTCGAGGTCCAGCCCATTTCTACAAGGTCAGGCAGGGGAATGCCGGCCACTGCCGAATAGCGCGTCAAAGGCACCATCGAGTCGCCATGTCCGCCGAGCACAAAGGCGGTGACATCTTCGACCGATACTTTGAATTCTTCAGCGAGGAAATAGCGGAAACGCGCCGAGTCCAAGACGCCGGCCATGCCGACCACCATGTTCTTCGGCAGGCCGGAAAACTTTTGCAATGCCCAGACCATCGCATCGAGCGGGTTGGTGATGCAGATGACGAAAGCGTTCGGGGCGTATTTTTTCAGACCCGCGCCAACCTGCTCCATGACTTTCAGATTAATGCCGAGCAAATCATCGCGGCTCATGCCGGGCTTGCGCGGCACACCGGCGGTGACGATGCATACATCCGCGCCTTCAATTCCCTTATAGTCATTGACGCCGACAAGGCGGGAATCAAAGCCGTCAATCGTTGAAGACTGGGCAATATCGAGCGACTTACCCTGCGGCATGCCCTCCGCAATATCGAACATGACGATGTCGCCGAGATCTTTCAAACCAGCCATATGAGCGAGCGTTCCGCCGATCATGCCGGACCCGATGAGTGCGATTTTATTGCGTGCCATTGTTTTGTTTCCCGGGATAAAATTGTCATGAATGCGTGATAATTTCTCTTTGCGCTTAGGATGAATCCAAAATAAACACAACAGATAATTTTTGGCTCAATAAATTCAATCGGTTAGATGTATTTTGATTTACGTAAAGGTCAATCAATACTAGACTAATGTATTGTTTTTGTTGGCACGCGGGTCCGTTAAGTCCTGCCTTTCCTGCCACATCTTCAAATAGCTATCGCTGGCCATCTCGATTAAACGCGATGACGTGCGGGCAAATTCGCCGACTTTCAGGCCCGCTTTCACCTGATAAATATCATCGGGCGCACTGACGGCGGAGATGTAGACGCGTGATCCGTAGTCATAGAGCACGTCGATCAGGATGATGAAGCGTTTGGCCTCGTTGCGGCGGGTGAAATCAAGCGTGGGCACATGATCGATGAAAATCGTCGGGTAGAGCTTTGCCAAAGTCAGATAATCCGCCGCGCCGAGCGGCTTGGCGCAAAGATCATCGAAGCGGAACCGGGCGGCATTGTGCGCAGCGCGCGGAATATCGAAGCGATGGCCGCGCACCATCACGGTTTTCGCCTCGGCGTGCTTTTGTTCTGTCACCAAAGCCCACGCCTCGTCCATGGCCGCATCGGTTTCACGGCCCAAGGGTGAGCGATAGATGGAGAAGCTCTTCAAGCGCTCGCGCCGGTAATCCATTTTGGCATCAAGATTGAACACATCCGTTGTGCGTTTCAGCATGGCGATGAAGGGCAGGAAGAGTTCGCGGTTGAGACCGTTGAAATAGAGATCCTCCGGCACAACGTTGGACGTCGCGATCAATACAACGCCTTCCTCAAACAACACTTTGAACAGCCGCGACAGGATCATGGCGTCGGCAATGTCGAGCACGTGAAACTCGTCAAAACAGAGAACACGAATTTCCTTGGCCAAAACCCGAGCCACCGGCGCAATCGGGTCTTCCTCGCGCGTCTCGCCGCGTTTGAACGCTTGGCGATGCGCATGCACCCGCTCATGCACATCCTGCATAAAGGCATGAAAATGCGCCCGTCGCTTGCGGGGTTCGGGACAGGCCTCAAAAAACATGTCCATCAGCACGGTCTTCCCGCGCCCGACCGAGCCGTGAATGTAGAGACCGCGTAAGGGCTGTGGTTTGTCGCGCTTGCCCAACAGCCAGCTGAAAATGCCACTTTTTGGCGCAGCCTTTTGGGCGGATATGTTTCGACCAAGCTGATCGAGCCGCTCAATCAGCCCCTCCTGCGCCGGATCACGCGAAAACTTGCCGGTTGCGACGGCGAGGTCATATCTGACTTTGACGGAAGATCCGGCTTGAACAGGCGTCATGATGACCAATCAGGCAAAACAAAGCCGGGATGTGAACCATCCCGGCGCTTGTTGTTCATGTGATCAGCGCGAAAGGCTGACGGCACTGCCGCCGGTCGTCTGGCCATTAAAGCCGCCAGCGCCACCGTAGAGCCGGGCAACGGTGCCGCCACCTTCATCATACAGCGTCAGCTGCTTACCGGCGACGTTCCATGATTTGACATTGGCCATTTCGCCTGGGCAGCGCAAAGGACCGGCACGGAAACCTTGGCCATATTTGGTCTGAGGCGTCGCCACTTTGCAGGACTGGCCAGCAACATTGACGCTCCAAACGCCCGCAACACTGCCAACGGTCAGATCAGGACCAGTCGGTTCCGCCAAAGCCACTTGAGTTCCGGCATCGGGCGTCGTTGGTGTCAGACTTGGATTGGTCGGAGCAACAGGAAATTGCGACGGATCGGCCGTGGCGACCTGCGTTCCGGTCGGGTTTGTTGGCGGTGGCAATTGGCTTTGCTGAACAACGCCCGTCGGTGCGGCGGTGATTGGTTCCGGCCCTGTATCAATGCCCGAAATGCGCGAGCTTTGGCAACCGCCCAGCGCAAGAACAGCCAAGATTAGAACCGAACCTGCCGTTGATTTCAATTTCATCAAATAATCTCCCGGACCGGCGACCCAAATTCGTCGCTAGAGTGCATGACATTGCGTCCGATAGAAGGACACCTTGCCAAAATTGCAACTATTATCACGCGGTATCCGGTAATTTTAAGTAAATTTTAGCCATACTATTGCGCAATCGTCACGCTTGGCTGGATGATAGAGCGTCATTGAAGGGCCTCTGTCGTGTTTATACGCGCAAATAGAATCACGGAGACGACCCGAAAGCTCATGTTCCCTGTGCCAATTGCACGATGTCCCGCGCCACTTTTTCACCCGAAAGTCGTGCGCCACTGCATGTCTGGATCAGCGGTCCTGCCAAAGCCTCGCCCGCAAAGTAAATCCGCTCGTTGATGGGAACTGCCAAAATATCCCGTGCTTGCGCCCGTCCCGGTCGCGCGGCGGCGTAGGCACCGCGCACGGTCGGCTCAGCGCCCCAATTGGTCATCATAGAGCGCCCGACAAACTTACGAACATCCGATCCGAAAATGCCGACCAATCGGTCTATGGCAAAATCCCGCGCTGCTGCCTCCCCCGCAACGGATAATTCCCACGCAAAATCGCCACCGACAAATCCGACCATCAAATCCTTGTCGAACGGAAATGACAGAAAATAGATGTCATGCCGCGCGGGACGCTCGATGAGGAGATCGTCAAACGGTTTTAGGCCTAGCCGTGAACCTTTGATCTCGACGGGAATTTTGGTGAGCATGCCCATGGGCAGGTCAAAAAAGGATTCAGTGTAATGCGGTGGCAATTCCGGTTCGAATTCGATATTCCCAAAAGCGAGGACACCGGTCGAGACCGTGATAATCACTTTCTTCGCGCGAATACTGCCTTTGTCGGTCTCGACCACGACCATTGGTCCATCCCAAATGATCCGCTTGACCGGTGTATTGAGATCGACCGGCACGTCCGCGCCAAACCGGGCAACCAGCGCACCGAATCCTTCCTTGGTGAAATAGTTCGGCTCAAGATCGGCGGCTTTCCGGAAATCTTCAATTGAGATTTCATCCATGTCCTGCGCAAAGTCCATCGGCCCAGAATAGGTGGCTGCCGCGCGTAGACCATGGCCCTTTGCCATCAGCGAAGACAGGCGGTCATCGGTGCCAGCATATCGTAACAATTGCTCATGCAGGTCCGCGTCGGCGGCCTCCATATCAGCGATATCTGCTTCACCCGCCTTGCGTTTGCCGAAGTAGAGATGGTCAAGCGCCATGTTGTGATAGTGCAGGGTCCACCCCGCCGCCTGCGCTTCCGGAAAAAACGGATTGCGGTCCGCTGCATGCAGCCATGCACAACCGATGTCGAAGGGAATGCCGAAATGTTCGGACGACGTGAAAGCGCGTCCCCCGATTCGGCCCATGGCCTCGAGCACTTTGATTCTCAGCCCGTTGGCGCGGCAGACCTTGGCTGCACCGAGAC
The DNA here is from genome assembly GCA_031428815.1 of Phyllobacterium sp. GTDB lineage: Bacteria > Pseudomonadota > Alphaproteobacteria > Rhizobiales > Rhizobiaceae > JANOYJ01. The sequence goes on along the minus strand of JANOYJ010000342.1, from coordinate 2,491 downwards.
CTGCCGCCCCGGCGCCGACAATCACAACGTCGAGTTCAGCCATTCGCGCAACCCCCTCAAGCTCCGCACCCCGGGGAAAGCTAACGTCGGGATTTCAGAATCGCAATTGCAATTATTGGCTCAGACCAACGCGCCCTTTGTAGCAAAATAGTGTGAGACCCAGAGAAGTCCTGCGGCGATGGCGACAACCAGCGACAGAATAGCAATTTGGCTTGTGCCAATCGCGACAAAAACGCCTTCGGTGATGTCCCCTATATACAGGATCACATAACCGATGAATGAAACCAGAAATACCGGCACTGCCAATCTCTTCCTCCACAGGAGTAGTACGCACCCCGCCAACCCACCAAAAACGCCAACTGCAAAAGCGATGGTCATCCAAGTGGGATACCCGAGCATAACCGCCGCTTGCTCAGCAGTAAGTCCGGATGCAACAAGACCGTCACTTGTTGCGGATAGTGAGCCGAGAAACTGTACGACACCAAAAATGTTCCAAGCCAAGCCTAAGATCGAAACGATCCAAAACCAGAGCGGGACAGTGGCCGTGTTTGTCGATTGTTGCGCAGTATTGCTCATCAACGTCTCTCCTTCTTTGAGCCTGATTTCCTGACATGTGCATGGTTTGCTATGATTGTAGAATGCACAGATAATCGCTATTGATTATTGTCGCAATCAAAAAAGTGAATTGAGAGCATTTTGGTTAAGGTCAGCAAAGAGACGGCACGAAAAAATCATGCCGACATATTGAATGCGGCCAGTATCTCTGTGAGGGAACACGGAATTGGCGAGGCGTCTGTTGCCGAGATCGCACAAGCGGCCGGCCTGACCCATGGCGCCTTGTACCGTCATTTTCCGACCAAGAATGCTCTCGTCTCAGCCGCGATCAGCAGCTCATTTGAGAAAATTATCGACCTGCTCGAATCGTTGAAAAATCAAGGCCAGGGTAAAACCGCCTACGTTCAGACATATTTGGGAACGGATCATCGTGACCATTTCATTTGGGGCTGCCCCGTTGCCCCGCTGGCATCGGAAATTCACCGTCTGGAACCAGATGTTCAGATGGCATTTACCGATTGCCTCAAGCGCAATATCGAGGCGTTGGAAAGGTTGATTGCGTCTGACGACGCGGCCCAATCCCGTTCCGAGGCCATTGCAACACTCGCAACTCTGGTGGGGGCAATGGCCATGGCGCGCGCGACAAAGAGCGTCGACGAAAATCTATCCAACGAGATATTAATCGCGGCCAAGGCACATCTTAGCCGATAGCGCCGCAGCCGAACGAAGCTATATAAGACCTCTCTTTGCCAACATAGCTTCTGGTTTTGGCATCCGTCCTCTAAACGCAATATACGCATCCTCAGGGTCCATGGTCCCACCGGACGAATAGATGAATTTCTTCAACCTAGCGGCTGTCTCTTGGTGAAACGGATCGCCCATTTCCTCAAAGGCGTTGAACGCATCGGCGTCCAGCACCTCAGACCACATGTAGGAGTAATACCCCGCCGAATAACCGTCACCGGAATAGACATGCGCGAAATGCGGTGTGCGGTGGCGCATGATGATGCCTTTGGGCATGTTGAGTTTCGCCAGCAGCGCCGCTTCCGCCGCCATCGGGTCGCTGGGCGCAAAGCCGTCCTTGTGCGCATCCATGTCGATAAGGGCGGACGAAGTGAATTCAATGGTTTTGAAACCGGCGTTAAATGTCCGCGCCGCGGTCAACTTATCGATCAGTGCTTTCGGCATCGGATTGCCGGTCTCATAATGCACCGCATATTCACCGAGCACTTCCGGCGTTGTCAGCCAATGTTCGAAAAGCTGCGACGGCAGCTCGACAAAATCACGAGAGACGGATGTGCCGGAGACAGAGGGCCATGTGACGTTTGATAAGAGACCGTGCAATGCATGGCCGAATTCGTGAAACAGCGTCAGCGCATCGTCGAAGGACAAAAGCGTTGACTGGCCTTCCGGTGCCTTGGCAAAGTTCATCACATTATAGATGATCGGGGTAGAACCTTCCCCTAAAGCATATTGCCGTTGGATCGCGCTCATCCATGCGCCGGAACGTTTGGAGGCGCGGGCGAAATAGTCGGCGAGGAAGACGCCGATTTTTTTGCCTGCCATGTCGCTAACGGTGAAGGTGCGCACATCGGGATGCCAAGCAGTTACGGATTTTTGCTCGACAAAGTTCAAATTAAACAGTTTTGACGCCACCGCAAAACACGCATCCACAATACGGTTCAATTCAAAATACGGCTTGATCTCCGCTTCATTGAAGTCGAACTTTTGCGCACGCAGTTTCTCGGAATAATAGCGCCAGTCCCAAGGCAGGATTTCGTGATTGCTGCCGCGCTCTTGAGCCAGCGCCTGCAACGCTGCCGCCTCCTGGTCAGCACGGAGGAGCGCACGGTTCCAGACATCGGTGAGCAGCGCATTCACTGCGGCGGGCGTTTTGGCCATCGTGTCGTCGAGTTTATACGCTGCGAAACTTTCG
>JANOYJ010000341.1:0-2771 GCA_031428815.1 Phyllobacterium sp. | reverse complement strand
AAAAGCGGCAGTCGGTGACTGCCGCTTTTTTCGTAGGGAGAAGGTTAAACATTAACGAATCTACGCCGCCTGCTGGTTCGCGTAAGAATCTGCAAGACCCGTCAAGTCCTCATCAGTTTTGGACTCTTCGGCCAGCGTTTCTTCGAGCAAAGCCTGCGCGTCGGTCATGCCGAGCACTTTTGCCCAGCGGCGCAGCGTGCCGTAACGGGTGATTTCATAATGCTCAACGGCCTGAGCAGCGGCAATAATGGCCGCATCACCGGATGGCGTGCCGGCAAAGTCTTCAAGCACTGACTCGCCTTCCTTCAGGATTCCCTCAATAGCATCGCATTTTACGCCCTTGGCGGGTTTATCGATCATCTGGAATACCTCTTCCAGCCGTTTGACATGCACTTCGGTCTGGCGCTTGTGAAGCTCAAACGCCTTTTTCAGCTTGTCGGACTCTGCGGCCGCCATCATTTTCGGAATGGCTTTCAGGATCTGTTTTTCGGCGTAATAGATGTCCTGAAGCGTATGATGAAAAAGTTCATCCAATTTTATGACTTTTGCCATTTGACGTTCTCCATATCGGTTGATGAGCGGACATAATCGTCCTGCGAATGCTAACGCACTAGCGTTGAGTCCGTTCCATCAAGAAAATTGAAGACGTTATTTTTGCTTCACGCGATGATCCGAACCATGTCCCACCTGCGCGCAATACCCGTGCAAATAAGGGTTTCTCAAGTATTGACCTTCGATTTTGAAGGGCGGGAAAGTCGAGGTCGTCTGATCATCGCCGCTCCAGAGCAACAGAAGAAATCTCTAATATGAGCTACAAAGGCTCGATAGTAGTTTTTATGCGTGTCCACGACATAAAGCGTGTAAGGTACCTTCGAGTTGAGAGGCCGCCTTTCACTTTTCTCTTCAATTTTGCAGTGCAAAGGTCAAAATATGATCGAAAACGCAGAGAAAAGTAGTTCTGCTGACACAACGTCACCAGCGCTCGTGCCCGTTGTCGACCACGACATTAAAGCGCAGCCACGGGCTCGCTCTGGTTTGGTTGTTGGCATTGGTGCGTCCGCCGGTGGCGTGGAGGCCCTGTGCCGGTTTTTTGATGCGATGCCGCCCGATAGCGGTGCCGCGTTCGTGATTGTATTGCATCTTGATCCGACCCGCGAAAGCCAGATGGCCCACGTGTTGAGCTCTCATACGACGATGCCGGTTGTCCAAGTTGCTGACGACATGAAGATCGAACCAAACGCGGTGTATGTAATTGCTCCGGACAAAGATTTGACCGTGCGCAATGGAACGCTGCAACTGGTTGAACCGGCCGAAAGCCGCGGTCACCGTCATCCCGTGGATGTGCTCTTTCGGTCCTTAGCCGCCGATCAAGGCGAACGGGCCATAGCAATAGTTTTGTCTGGTACAGGCAGCAACGGCACGGACGGATTGAAAGAAGTCAGAGCAGCTGGCGGCCTGATCCTTGTTCAAGACCCGCCGACCGCAAAATTCGACGGAATGCCACGCAGCGCCATTGCCGCCGGAATGGCCGATCACATCGTGCCACCCGAAACGATGCCGGACATCCTGGTGCGCTATGTCAACCAGGAATATATCGTACAGCCTCACAATGGCGAAACCGGCACCTCAACAGCCCAGCCCACCATCGATCAAATCCTGACATTGCTTTTCACGCGAACCGGTAATGATTTTCGCAATTACCGCCGCAGTACAATTCAGCGCCGCATACAACGTCGATTGGGCCTCAAAAATATCGAAACCCTCGACGACTACATGGGTGAACTTCGCTCCAACGCGGATGAGGCACCGCTGCTGGTCAAGGATTTGCTGATTAACGTCACCAGTTTTTTCCGGGATGCGGACGCTTGGAAGTCTCTGGCAAATTTGGTGATCGCACCGCTTATTGCCATGCGCGAGAACGGTGCGTCGATCAGAGTTTGGGTGCCCGGATGTTCCACCGGCGAGGAGGCTTACACGCTTGCCATGCTGATCAGCGAAGAGGCTGCGATCGCCGGCAAAAAATTTGATGTGAAAATTTTCGCCACCGATGCGCGGGAGGATAATCTGAAAATCGCGCGCGACGGCATATATCCGGTAGCGGCTGTCACGGGGCTTTCGGCCACCCGGCAACGGCTGTTTTTTGACAATCACGATGCATCCTATCAAGTCAAAAAAGAAATGCGCAACATGGTGGTTTTCGCGCCGCAAAACCTGCTGCGCGACCCGCCTTTTTCACATCTTGATCTGGTGTCGTGTCGCAACCTCTTGATTTATCTTGAGCCGGAGACCCAGCAGAGCATCATCGCGCTGTTCCATTTTTCACTCGAAGACGGCGGAAGTCTTTTACTGGGTAACACCGAGACATTGGGTCGCCATGAAACCATGTTCGAGACAGTGTCGAAGAAATGGAGAATATTTCGTCGTGCAGGACCGACGCGCCTCGAAATTGTAAACTTTCCCGTGCTGCGTGGTCGATCCCGCTCCAACAAGAATAGTGAAGAAACCACGCCCCTCGTGATGAGCAACATCGTCGCGCCGGCGGGGGATATCGCACGGCGGGCACTGCTGGAACATTTTGCGCCCGCCGCAGTGTTGATAGACCGCAATTGTCGCGTTCTTTATTTTCATGGTTCAACCGGAAATTACTTGGAGCAGCCGACGGGCGAGCCCTCCAAAGATCTGTTCCTGATGACCCGCGACGGACTGACAGGCAAATTGCGTTCGGCGATACGCCTCGCCAGTGCCGAAAATCGCACTGTTCACATCAGCGT
>JANOYJ010000340.1:0-1807 GCA_031428815.1 Phyllobacterium sp. | reverse complement strand
TAACCTCCCAATGTTGCCGCTAGGCGAGGCGCAGTGCAGTTGTCAAAGAGGACATTCACGCTGCTAATCGAAGCTCCAAACCAGCCTCAAAATCAACGGAACGTCGAACGGACGATTCAGGAACTTCATAGAATCTAGCGGCACTCTGTACACCGTCCAACCGTGCTGCAGCGGCCAACACAGCTGTTGGAACACTTGATAGACCATCAATTGGCTGACCAAATGCACGCTCTGGATCTAAGACGATATTTGTCCGCCGACCTGCGGGCCACCAGATACGCGGATTACCGTCGTTGCCAAAATCCACGGTTTTCAGGATGGGTTCGATAATACCTTTGAACTCATATTGCTTTCGAAAAAGATTAAGTAACCTTTCGCGACTTTCGCCCGTCTTATCTGTTTCAATGACCGTAAAAAATATCTCACGGCCATCTGTTCTAAACCGATTTGTGGATAGGGGCCTGTCCTGCCCAATCAACTCTCGGGCAAGCTCAATTGCGGCTCGCACTCGAATTGCTGATAGCCCAGCTTGAATGAATGCGCTCGCAACTCGAAGCTCCATCAAGTCGCGGAAGCCAAGAAATACCCTGTCATCTCCGAGATTAACTTCTGGAGACCAAAGTGCTTCGTATGATTTATTATCGATCTTATGCCCGTGAAGCCATCGAGATATTTTTGCTGACGGCATATGCAGAAGCCTGCCCGCTTCCGCAGGCGTGTATACGCCGACACCGATTAGCGTTTCCATTTAGGCCACTCCGTTGCTCCCATAGAGTCACTACACACAAAGAGTGTCAATAGCGTGGACACGTTTGCTAAACTGACACCCGGCTTTCTTGCTTATTCCATAGATTAAGACGATTAATCGTCGGCAACGACTGCGGCGGGATAGGGTGCGCGCAATAGGAGCACTAAACCAACCACAAAGAAGATCAGCAACATCGCCATGCCTACCCGCGCGGAGCCGGAAAGGATGGTCACCGTCGCCACGGTAAACGGTGCCATGAACGAGGTTGCGCGGCCTGACAGGGCATAGATGCCAAAATAACGCCCCGCCTCATCTGCACTGACACTGCGTGCCATATACGAGCGCGATGATGCTTGAACCGGGCCAAAGGCGGCTCCGATGAGGAAGCCATAGACAATGTAAGCCTTTTCCGCAGCGGTCCCGAACAGACCGCCCCCATCATCGAGCGAAAATTTCAAGGCACCAAATAATGTGTATCCGGGGCCCGTGGAGACAATTCCAATGGTCGCCGCGAGCAAAAGCATAATTGAAATGATGACGACGCGTTTGGAGCCGAGCGTCGTATCAAGGCGGCTGGCGACAAGGCATCCGATGATGGCAACGACATTCAAGATAATGCCAAAGACACCGATTTCGATTGTTGCCCAACCGAACATACCGGCGGCAAAGGTGCCTCCCAAAAGAAGTAGTCCATTCACGCCATCCTGATAGATCATCCGCGAGATGAGGAAGCGGAAAATGCCCGGGCGCTGGCGCACTTCGCTCAGTGTTTGTTTCAGTTCGCTGACGCCCTCGACCACCGCTCTGCCGAGCGGTTGACCTTTACCAAGATCGGGCGTGAAAAAGAACATCGGCAGGATGAAGATGAAATACCACAGCCCGGAAATAGGCCCGGAAATGCGATCCGCTTCACCCAATTTTGGATCAAGTCCGAACAGAGGATCACCACCTAATATGGTTTTTCCTGTTTCAGGCGACCCTGAAAGAAAGCCGACGATAAAGATCAAAACGATCATGCCGCCGAGATAACCGAGGCCCCAGGCGATATTGGAAACCTTG
>JANOYJ010000339.1:0-1635 GCA_031428815.1 Phyllobacterium sp. | reverse complement strand
GGCACACCAAGCCGGTTACAGGCAGCGTGAGAGTGAGGAAAGTCTCGCCCGTGATCGAGAATGTCCACGGCGTCAGTGACCGTTCAATTTTCTTGAGAGTCGATATGCCGGCTTGCGGTCCAACGTATACTACCGATGATTTCATACACTCAGCAAAGAAACTGCCAATCCAGCGGTGAACAGCATCAACGGAAGGGCGGGAAAATTGATGAGCAGTATCTCGATCCAGACCTTGCCGGACAGCGTGCCTATCTTACTGAGCCGATGGCGACGATGACCGACAGGAAGAACGCAATCGTCAATCGCTGCGGCCGCTTGCTCCGGCCCATAGCTTGCGATAGAGCCCCAAATCGCCAACTTCTTCCACTTCCCCCCGCAACAATCTCTCAGCCATTAATTATCGCGAAGCTCGAGCAAGGGCGTTCGCCAGTTGGGTCGAGGTTACGACCGCAAACCTCACCGCATAATGCAGGGGGACCCAGGAGACACTTCGCCTTACCAATCAGTCGTTAAGTTGAAGGTGCCGGGCAATGAGGTCGGGTGGAAATCGGTGGCGCTTGTAGCTGAATCTGTTAGCATCCTCTGGTTCACAAGCACGCTCGGTCATAGGATATCAGCAAAGTGATCCATTTTGTATGGCGATTGGTCGGCAAAGGGAGAGTTTATAGGCGTCACAAGCGCAACGATGTCGGCAAAACCTTGGCCGAAAACGGCTTTGAGATTCTTGAAATTCAACGCAGCAGCGTTACGTCGAACTCGACCGTAGCGTGTCTCAATTGCATGCTCTGGACCCCGTTCCGGGCCAGCAACGCCCTTGCCATCGTCGCCCGCAAAAATCATCTGGGAGCAACCTGAACATGGCGGAGAGGATAACTGTCGTAATCCCGAACTGGAATGGCGTGAAATGGCTGGGGCCGTGTCTGCGGTCTCTCAGGGCACAGAGTTTCAAGGATTTCAGGACCATCGTCGTTGACAATGGTTCGGCGGATAGTTCCATCGATTTCTTGCGGAGCGAGTTTCCCGACGTCGAAATCGTGGCGTTGCCGAAGAACTTGGGATTTGCAGCGGGGATGAACGCCGGCATTCGTGCTGCCCACGGCGAATTCATCGCCGCCCTCAATAACGATACTGAAGCCCATCCTGAATGGCTCGCGAGGATGGTGGAGGTCATGGACGCCAAACCGGAATTTGCGATCTTCGCCTCCAAGATTATGAACTATCGACAACGGGACATTTTTGACTCGCTGGGAGACGGCTATCGCCGCAGCGGTCTGGCGTTCAACTTCGCGACCGAGCGTCGGGATGATGGCAGTATTGTCGAGCCGTTTGAAGTCTTTGGCGCATGCGCGGCGGCCTGTTTCTATCGCCGCTCGATGCTTGACGTGATCGGTTTATACGACGACGATTTTTTCGCGTACATGGAAGACGTGGATCTTTGTGTCCGCGCGCGGATGGCCGGCTACCGCTGCATCGCGGTTCCGCAGGCGGTCGTCTATCACGTCGGAAGCGCAAGCCATGGCGGCGAGGCTTCGGCTTTCTCAGTACGTTTGTCGGCCCGCAACATTCTTCTGGTGATCGTCAAAAACATACCGGCTACGATGCTGCCGCGCTTCGTGTTGATGACGGTGCTGGTGC
>JANOYJ010000338.1:0-8496 GCA_031428815.1 Phyllobacterium sp. | reverse complement strand
AAGCGGGAGATTTGCATGCCGGGTGCGCGGAAATCATAGCCCGCTTCAAAAGCGCTGGATTTAGGGATCACCGCACCAGCTTCGCCGACCGGATCGACACAGCCGAATATAATGTCATCGACCTTGCCTGTATCCAGCCCGTTACGGTCGCGGATGGCTTCGAGAACCTTGGCTCCGAGACGCACCGCTGGCACTTCATGCAGGCTGCCGTCCTTCTTGCCGCGACCGCGCGGGGTGCGCACATGATCGTAAATGAATGCGTCAGCCATGGGGTTTTCCTTTCCCTAATTATACTTTTGGCCCGAAATTATACTTTTGGCATCGAACAAAACTATCAGAATGCGTCGGCGGAGAGCGCCATTGTGGACTCGCTCCCGACCTGAATGCGCGACAAGCGCATCGCAGTTTCCGGCATGATACGGCCCATAAAGAAGTTTGCGGTGGCTAGTTTTGTTTCGAAAAACGCCGCCTTGCCATTTCCGCCCTCTGCAATTTTTTCCTGCGCGGTCTTGGCCATCTGCGCCCACATATAGCCGAGTGCCACAAGGCCGAAGAGGTGCATGAAATCAGTGGATCCGGCACCGGCGTTGTCGGGATTGGCTATGGCGTTTTGCATGAACCACATCGAACCCGCCTGCAAGTCGTTGAGGCCCTTTTTTAAGGACTTCGTATAGGGAGCCATCTTTTCATCATTGCGATTGGCTTCGCAGAAATCGCCGACTTCCTTGAAGAACGCCATGATGGCACGGCCGCCATTGGCGCCGAGCTTGCGGCCGACAAGGTCGAGCGCCTGGACGCCGTTTGCGCCCTCATAAATCATGGCTATACGGGCATCGCGGACGAACTGGCTCATGCCCCATTCTTCAATATAACCGTGGCCGCCATACATTTGCTGCGCCATAACGGCGTGATCGAAGCCCTTGTCGGTCAGAACACCCTTGATGATCGGGGTCATCAGGCCGAGGAGATCGTCCGCGACCTCGCGGGCCTTGTCGTCGCCGGAACGATGCGCGACGTCAGACTGGATCGCGGTCCAGAGCACGAGCGCACGGCCCGCCTCGTTGAATGATTTGATGGTCATCAGCGTGCGGCGCACATCGGGGTGGACGATGATCGGGTCGGCCTTCTTGTCCAAAGCCTTGGGTCCGGTCAGCGCCCTGCCCTGAATGCGCTCGCGGGCATAAATGACGGCATTCTGATAGGCAATTTCAGAAACGGCAAGACCTTGAACGCCGACGCCGAGGCGCGCCTCGTTCATCATCGTGAACATGGCTTTCAGGCCCTTGTGCTCCTCGCCAAGCAGATAGCCGGTCGCCTCGTCATAGTTCATGACGCAGGTCGAGTTGCCGTGAATGCCCATCTTTTCTTCAATAGAACCACAGGACACCGTGTTGCGCGTATCCGGCTTGCCGTTGGCATCGAGATTAAACTTCGGTACAATGAAAAGCGAAATGCCCTTCACGCCTTCCGGCGCGCCTTCTATGCGGGCAAGCACCAGATGGATGATGTTGTCGGCCATATCGTGTTCGCCGGCGGAGATAAAAATCTTCTGGCCGGATATTTTGTGGGAGCCGTCGCCCTGTGGCACTGCGCGGGTACGGAGAAGCCCCAAATCCGTGCCGCAATGCGGCTCGGTGAGGTTCATCGTGCCGGTCCATACGCCGGAGACCATGTTGGGAAGCCAAGTGGACTTTTGCTCGTCAGAGCCATGCACATAGATCGCCGCAATCGCGCCTTGGGTGAGGCCCGGATACATCGTCAGCGCCATATTTGCGGAGGAGAAATATTCGGCAACGGCGGAATGCACGGTGTAAGGGAGCCCCTGACCGCCGTATTCCGGATCAACAGCAAGACCGAGCCAGCCGCCTTCGCGGTATTGGTCGAAGGCTTCCTTGTAACCCTTGGGCGTCGTGACTGTCGCGTCATCATGCCTGACGCAACCTTCGCTATCGCCCGACTTATTGACGGGGTGCAAGACATTCTCCGCAAACTTCGCGCCCTCTTGCAGGATGGCTTCAAGCACATCCGGTGCCGTATCAGCAAAGCCAGGCAGATTGCTAAAACGCTCGTAGCGAAGCACGTCGTTCAATATGAACAGGGTGTCTTCGACCGGTGCGCGATATGACGGCATGTTTTCCTCCTCGAAACAAATAATCTGCCCTAATTTTTTGAAAAGGGCATCATCAATCTTCATCTATCAAATATTGACGTTTCCGTAAACGTCAATAGAAAAATAATCCCAGCTTCCGATTTGTTTTAGAAGGTCTTCCAAGGAATCTTTGGGGCAAATTCAATTTACACGAGAGGTCATTGCTCCCAACCGCGCGAGTGTCGTTTCGTTTGAGCAAACGGGTTGGCTTAGCCTGCCAATCCTGGCTTCTCCAAAAGCTCTGTAACTGTACTCATAAGCTTTTGTACTTCGCTTATCGCCTCGTCAATTGAGTTGCGTTGGGAGATAAGTTTGTCTTGCTGATTGCGCGTCTTTTCGAGTGTCACCCTCAGCTGCGTCGCGTTCGATTCAGATGGATCATAAAGGTCCAATATTTGTTTGACTTCACGTAGTGAGAAGCCAACTTTGCGTCCCAACAAGATCAGTTTCAACCGCGCACGGTCACGATGTGAGTAGAGTCGTGTCGTTCCGTTACGCTGAGGATTGATGAGGCCCTTGTCTTCGTAGAATCTCAAAGCCCGAAGCGTTATGCCGAATTGACCCGCCAAGTCTCCGATGCGGGAAACTGTGTTGTCGGGTACGGGTCCATTGTCGTCACGCATTATGGTAATACCGGCATTCTCTGCCAGAGCATTTGCGGTCATGTCTCACCTGTTCATTGCCTATAATCCATACGCATTGGTCGGAAATTTAATGCTGACGTACGCCGAGAAGGCCTCTTTCGTTTCGCTTGCGACACTTGAAAAGCAACATATGTCAATCGGTTTTTCCCCTTACGTAAAAGTAAGTAGTCTTTATGTTTTTTCAACCGATCAATGCAGGTATTTACTGCGCGACACTACACGCGGCATCTGTGTGAGTTTCGGAAAAAGCCATTACGAAAGGCCAATTTCTCTTATTTATCGTGTGGTTTATTACATTACTTTTACCTAATATAATTGTCGCAATACGACAATTTGCCTTTAATCAGCCATAATTGCAAAACCCGCGATGAATCTGCCCGTGTTCCGAGATTTTCTTGAAATTCTTAAGCAAGGTTAACGGGTTGTTTACCACGATTGGCGAAATGTGCGGCCATAGGTGGTCCATGTCATCCGTACTGCGTCGCGCATGGAAACTAAATCGTTAGCGCGTCTGATCGCATTCAGATTTCCGGTTTGGTCATCCACTCACGACTTAAACGTGCCTGTGACAGAAGAGCGGACGCTGCTATGAATTCAAGACGAAATGTCTATGACGATCTCAATGCCAACCGATCGCGTCGCGGTCCGTCGGCATTGGATGATCTAGAGCGCACGTTAAACGGGCTTGAGGCCCGCGTCGGTTCGCTGGGTGCAAAGCCCAAAGAGACCGGATCACCGCGCTACCGGGATGACCGTGATGATATCGCCGAACGGCTGCAGCAGCTCAGCCAGCAGTTTCCTTCGCGAAATGAACAAATCAGCCTTGGTTACGGCAAAACAGGTGCGCCTGCTTCGGCCGGTTCGCTATCTAAACTTGCCGGTGACATTGAGCGCGCACGTTATGAAGAAGAAAATTTCAATGGGATGAGCGCCGTTTCCGCCGAAATTAACCGGCTGAGGGCTGAAATTCGTACATTGACAGATCGCCCCGCGGATCGCTCCGGCGAGATCCTGCGTCGCGAGATCGAAGAGCTGAAACGCAATGTCGGCATGTTGGCGCGTGAAGATACATTGCGGTCCGTCGGCAGCCGTTGGGAGGCGTTCGAACGCCGCCCGGTTGAGTCCGATCCGGCTTTTGAGAAACTTGCCATTCGTCTCGAGGATATCCAAGCTGCAGTTGATGGCTTGCCGCAATCACTCTCACTTCAATCGCTCGAAGAGAAAGTCCGCGTTCTGGCAACGGCACTCGATTCACTATCCCGGCAAAATCCAGATGCTTCTGCGGAACATTTAGCGCAGATCGAAAGTCGATTGGATGAGATCAGCCGCGCAATCGTCGCGTCGTCCGTCTCGATGCAGCCACTGAATATTGACAAAACACCTTTTGACCGGATTGAAGCGCGGCTTTCTGCGCTGGCAAACCGCGTTGAAGAAATTGCAGAAGGCGAGTCCGGTCAAGCTCTGGCCGAGCATGTCACCAATCGCATCGCCGTCCTTACAGAGCGTTTTGATGCGTTGACGCGCGCCTCCACTCTGCCGGAAGAACAAATTTCGCGTTTGACTGCGCAAATGGAACTCATTTCTCGCAAGATCGAGAATGCACCGGACGCATCCAGTGCCGACGATATGATGCATGGATTAGAGAACCGCTTATACGAAATTGCCAGCGCTATCGACAAAAAGAGCCGCGATGCAACTGATCAGACTTTGGGTTACTTTCGTGACCTTGAAGGTCGCCTGAAAGAATTGACGACGCGCATTGAGGGCGCAGAGCACTCTCCAGTGCAAAACAGTCCGGAGATGATGTCCCTCATCAATGACCGGTTTGCGGATTTCTACGTAAAGATTGACGAAAAGCAAAAAAGGGCTGCTGAGCCGGTTGGTTTGATGGCGCGCGGGCTTGAAACACGGCTCGACGAAATCACCAAACGCTTGGATTCTACGGCGGCAATTCCATCGATTGACCCTGGAATTATCCGCCAACTTGAGGCTCAGGTTCAAAATCTATCGCTACAATTGGATCGTCCATCCGGCGCAGCAGCCGAGTTTGAGGATATTTCTCCGCGGCTGGCCGCCATTGAGAAATCAATTTCCGTCAACCGTGATGCGCTCTTGGATGCCGCGCGCAAGGCTGCTGAAGACGCCTTGCGCAATATGGCATTGCCACAGGGTGATGATGTTGACCGTGGCGCGGTGGTTGATCTTGCCCATGACCTCAAAGCTCTGGAAGCCATGGCGCGTAAAGCTGACGACCGAAATTCGCGCACGTTTGAGGCCATACACGACACATTGCTGAAAATTGTCGACCGGCTTTCAACGATTGAGGTGGGTGAGGCTGGACCTGCTCCCGCCTCGGCAAACCCGGAGCGGAGCGTAAATTTCGGCGCAGCGGTTCCGTCGTTTGACGCCGAAGAGGCAATGTTTGTTAACGAACTGGACGCACCCTCCCGCGATTCCACGCGCTCTCCAGCAGCCGCTGCCGCTGCCGCAGCGGCAGCCGCTGGGCACCAGAAGACTACAGCGCGTGAATTGCAGACCAAAGAATCTCTTTTCGCTGGTTTGGCCCGTGCAGTGCGCGGCGAACGTGGTGCTGCCAAATCTGAAATGACGCTCGCGGGCGATCCCATGGCCAATCATCTCGATGATGCAAGCCTTGATCCTGTGCTTGCCAACCAGCCGCTCGAGCCGGGCTCGGGTGCGCCTGATCTTAACTCGATTATGAAGCGCGTTCGCGAGGAACGTCAAAGCCGCAATAATTCCGGCAGCGAAAATGTCGTGAAGGCTGACCTTATTGCGGCAGCGCGCAGGGCGGCACAAGCGGCGGCGGCGGAAGCTGAGATTTTGAAAAAGGCATCTGGGAAGACTGACCCAGCCAACAAGGCCGGCATTGCCGATCTTATCAACCGCCAACGCAAGCCCATTCTCATGGCGATAGGCGCCCTGATTGTTGCGCTTTCCGGTTTGCAATTCGGCAAAGCGTTCCTTGGCCAAGATGTTGCGTCAGTCGAATTAAACACGCCGATTGTGTTGAAAGAAAAAACACCGTCCGATCCCGCTTTGACAAAAATCGATCCACCAATACTTACTTCGGAAAAGTCAGAAGAACCGAACGTTCGTGTTATCGATAAGCCCGCAAGTGGCACAGATGCCATGATGGCCCCTGTCGAGAGCGATACACTACCGCCATTGCCGTTGGAAAAAGTTGCGTCATCACCCGCCATGGAACAAAGCAGTTCCGAACCGGCAACGGCGATACCCGAAGAAATACCAGCAGAGGCTGCTTCGACTGCTGAGGTGAACAAGCCAATGCCGGATGTTGCGAGCGCTGCTCCGGCCAAGACAATTAAAGACGCTGAAATGCCGCCGGTTGATGCCGGACCGATTGCATTGCGCGAGGCAGCTGCATCCGGTGACGCCAAAGCTTATTTTGAGATCGCCAGCCGCTATTCCGACGGTCGCGGCGTTGCCAAAGATCTCAAGCAAGCGGCAAAATATTACACGAAAGCAGCGGATGCTGGATTTGCGCCCGCGCAATTTCGTATCGGTAGTTTCTACGAGAAAGGTCTCGGCGTTGAGCGAGACGCCACCACGGCGAAGACTTGGTACCAAATGGCCGCCGAACAGGGCAATGCGAGCGCGATGCATAATCTCGCCGTGCTGTTTGCCATGGGTGCAAGCGGTCCCGCGGATAATGATTCAGCCGCCCTTTGGTTCACCAAGGCCGCTGACTTCGGTATTAAGGACAGCCAGTATAATCTCGGCATTCTCGCGGCCAAGGGCCTTGGTGTGAAGCAAAACTTGGAAGACTCTTACAAGTGGTTTGCTCTTGCCGCCAAATCCGGCGACAAGGACGCTGCATCCAAGCGCGATGAGATCGCCAATGCCATGCGCCCCGAACAACTGGAAAAGGCCCGTGCTGCCACCGATTTGTGGAGGGCGAAAGTGGTTGACCCGACAACCAATGCCGTCGACGTGCCGGATTCGTGGAAGGAAAGTGCCGGTCAAACCGCCAGTGTCGGCGCAAGTGTCGGCGACGTTGATATGAAAAAGGCGATCCGGAATATCCAGATCATCCTCACCAAGAATGGTTACGATGTCGGCACCCCTGACGGCAAAATGGGTGGCAAAACCAAGAAGGCTATTGCTTCTTATCAAGCCTCGAATGGCATGAAGGCGACGGGCGAAGTGGACGAGGAATTGGTGCGCTCGCTACTGGCCAAAGCGAAATAATTTGAGACATACTTGGAGCCCGCTTCGCGATTTACTTTGCGAAGCGGGCTTTCAGTTACAAAATCCTAATTTGATTGAATTATTGTCGTATTTTAGCAGCATTTTTCGTTTCGAGAATGCCGCAGCAATTACTGGCGGATTATTATGGTTTCGCGGGTTTTGCGCTCAAGGATAACGCGGTGGGAATTTATCTGCCAATAGCCGAGCTTTCGGTGAATATGTTCGTGCTTCTGGCCATGGGCGCAGCGGTCGGATTTTTGTCGGGTATGTTTGGCGTAGGTGGCGGGTTCCTGATTACGCCCCTGCTGATTTTCTACAATATTCCTCCCGCGGTTGCTGTCGCAACCGGTGCCAATCAGGTGATTGCCTCATCGTTTTCCGGGGCTCTGGCGCATTACAAGCGCAATGCCATCGACTTCAAACTCGGCTCGGTTCTGCTCCTTGGCGGTATTATGGGTTCGACGCTTGGGGCGTGGATTTTTGCCAGTCTGCGACGCCTTGGCCAGTTGGATCTGGTTGTTTCCATTCTCTATGTCGTGTTTCTCGGTAGTGTCGGCGGTCTGATGCTGGTGGAAAGTATCCGGACGCTTCGGCAGCGCAAAGGCGGTGCGGACGTAGACCTAAAACTCCCGGGTCAACACAATTGGATTCACCGCCTGCCGCTGAAAATGCGCTTCAAAGTGTCGAAGCTCTATGTGTCGGCGATCCCGGTTGTGGCGCTTGGAGCGTTTATCGGACTTCTATCCGCAATCATGGGTGTCGGCGGTGGCTTTATCATGGTGCCCGCCATGATTTATCTTCTTCGAGTGCCTACCAATGTGGTCATCGGAACGTCGCTGTTTCAGATCATTTTTGTCACCGCTTATACAACCGTCATTCAGGCGACCGCCAACCAGACGGTGGATATTGTACTCGCATTTCTGCTCATGGTCGGCGGCGTGATCGGTGCGCAATATGGCGCGAGTGCCGGACAAAGATTGCGCGGCGAACAGCTCAGGGCGCTTCTGGCACTCCTCGTGCTTTCGGTTGCCTTGCGGCTGGCGTTCAGTCTTTTCGTGGCGCCCGACAGTCTCTTCATCATCAATAATATCGATGGGGATTTCTGATGTTTCGGCATAGCACACTTGCTTTATTGGCGCTTTTCTTGGGGCTGTTGCCAACACAAGCACAAGAGCAGACCGCGCCCAACCCAGAGACCATTCAAATCGGCCTTTCGACAGATACAATTGCTATCACTGCTGGTTTTGAGGGCAAGGATTTGACGGTGTTCGGAGCACTGGACAATGCTGACCCGCTTATCCAAAGACAAGGGCGCTATGATATTGTTGTTGTCTTGGAAGGTCCGCCAAAGGAACTTGTTGTACGCAAGAAGGCGCGCTTTCTCGGTATATGGATCAACCGCGCCTCCGAAACGTTCACCGATATTCCGTCTTCCTATTCGCTCGCCTCGACAAGAGCCATGCAAGACATAAC
>JANOYJ010000337.1:0-7857 GCA_031428815.1 Phyllobacterium sp. | reverse complement strand
GACGAATTCCGATCCCTGCTGATCCAAAGCACCGCCAGCGCGGATCGCTTCAGCGGATAGATCGTCAGCGGCCTCGCGCACCTTGTCACGCAGGGTGGCAGCGACTGTTCCGGCGCTTTGCTCAAGCACCTTGCGCACTGTCTCGACGCCCATTTCAAGCGCACGGCGCATTGTCGACGTGCGTTCTTCGATCGCGCCTGTCTGGTTGGCGAAGGCAAGTTCAATTTTTTCCACTTCGGAACGCAACACGCTCTCGATTTCGCTGCGCGAGGTGGCTATCCGGTCAAGATCATCGCCGATGGCCGAGGCAAATGTCTGCTTCGCATCGTCCAATGTGCCAAACAATGTCGCGCGGCGGTTCTCCAACATGCTGTCAAGATTGTCGTTGAAGCCTGAAAAGTTGTCCTGCAGGCCGGTCTGCGCACGGGCAAGAATTTCTTCCGTTCGTAAGAGATTGGCCTCGATGATGATCTTGGCACCAGCCAGTGAACCATCAAATGATGAGCGCTTATCGTCCAAAACTTCGCTGATCGTTGCGGAGAAAGTACTGAATTCGTTCTGAAACCCGGAAGTGGTCCGGGCAAGCAATTGCTCGGTTCGAGAGAGATCAACCTCGATATTGGATTTTGCTTCGATAAATGATTGCTCGAAAGAGGACTGGCGTGTGTCAAGGATTGAATCGACCTTGGCAGCGAAGTTGTCGACATTGCTTTGAAGGCTGGTTCCAGCGTCCTCAAACATCGACTCTGTGCGCGATAAATCGGCAATCAGACGGTTTTGTGCGCCCTCCAGAGATCTTTCGAGCGACGAGCGTTTTGCCTCGATGACTGAACCCAAGTCATCCGAGAATCCGCCAATCGTGTCTCGCAGGTCTGTGCTGGCTTCCCGCAACAGTTCTTCCGCGCGGGCCAGTTCAGCCTCAAGTCCGGACTTGGCACCGAGCAGAGAGGTTTCAAAAAGCGACCGGCGGGTCTCGTAAACCGAATCAAAAGTTGTCGTGAAGCCACTGAGATTGCTATTAATTCCGGTGCTGACCGAGTTGAGAAGATCTTCTGTGCGGGCCAAGTCTGCCGCGATGTTGTCGCGGGCGGAATTTAACGAACCCTCGAACGAGGTGCGACGTGAATCGAGCAGGGTGCTGAGCTCGCCAGTGAAACTGCCTAAGCCGTTCTTCATAGCAGACTGTGTATCGCGCAACAGATCAGAGGTCGATTGGTGTCCTTCTCCGATGGTGCGGCTGATCTCTGATATCCGATCATCAAGTACGCGGCGCAGCTCTTCGGTTTGTTCGATCAGTGAGCCTTGGATACCGGTGCGAGTTTCCGCAAGCAGCGTCAGGCTCTTTTCCTGACCGTCAGCAAATGTGCGTGAAATGTCTTTTGAGCGCTCGAGAAGGGTCTCATTGATCATGCGGGCGCGGGCATCGAGTGCGGCATTCAGCTTTTCAGTTCCGCTGTCCAGCGCTTGGGCACGGGTTTCGAATTCAGTTATAAGTGCCCGGCCACGCGTCGTGACGGTCGTTTCAAGTGTCGATATGCGGCTGTTGATTTCGTTGGTCAGGTTTTGTGTTGACGTGTTGACCAATGACAACACCTCGCTGGCACCGCCGTGCAGAACATCGTTCAAACTGGAGGTGACAGTGTTTAACTGCGTGACGATAAGATCAGAACGTTCACCGATTGTCTCGGAGAATGTCTGAGCCGCCGAGTTGAACAGTCCGGCAATCGCCTGCTCGCGGTTTTCAAAGGTGCCAGATAAGGCGCGGGACAGGAAATTCGCCTGATCGTTCAATTTTCCAATACTTGAATCGATGAGTGTCGCAAAGGCCTCGCCGGATGTTGCCATGCTGGTGGCGATCTCATCGGATCGTGTATCAATGGCGGTATGGATAAGGCTACCGCTCTGCCGGATACGGTCGACAAGTGACTCACCGGACTGGTTTATTGCCAGGGTCAATTTGGTGGAGGTGGCCTGCACATTGCTTTGAATAAGCTCACTTGCCAGCGAAAGCTCGTCACGCAATTGCTCATTGGCGCTGGAAATAGAAGCGCGGACGCGGTCCGCATGCGAAATGATTGAATCGCGTTCGTGGCCGAGCTCCTCGACCAATGATCGGATACGCACTTCATTATCCGTATAAGCACGTTCGATTTCGGTGACTTCGCTGTGAACCAATGTCTCAAGTTCGGCAGCGCGGGCGAGGGTGCGCTCAATGCCTTCGCTCATGGCCGCAACTTCACGACGCACAGCTTGACCGACGGTCATGACACGTTCCTGACCTAGGGATTCCGGTTCTACAAGGCGGAACGCTGCCTCGGCCATCGCTTGTGCGGCAACGCGCAGTTCTTGTGACCGCCGGACCATGACCGCAAAAGCCCAAAACAGAACGATCGGCATAAGCAGACCGGCAATAACCGTTGCGCCGGCGGGGGTCGCGATAAAGCGCTGTATATTGGTCAGATCTGCAAGAGCAGGCCCATAATATGTATAGATGAGGAACCCGGCACCGGCGACCCATGCAAGGCTTAACAGCGCAGTCAGCCAATAGATTGTGCGGGGCAGGCGGCGATTGAGATTGCGCAAGGAGCGTGCGTGGTCGCGCACACCCTCATCATTGGCAGGTTTGAACGCAGGCGCAGCGGCAGCCGGTGCGGTCGGCGCTGCTTTCTGCGCAATTGGCTTTGGCAATGTATCAACCGGATCAAGCGCGGGTCGTTGAGCTTTTACTGGAGCAGCAACAGGCTGCTTTGCTTGTACCGGTGTGTTTGCAACGCCTTTATTTTGGGCATGAAGTTCGCTCGCGGCTTTGGATATCTGCGCTTCAAGATCATCAATCGTTATGTCGAGATCCATATTATTGTCAGTGAGGTCAACGGAAAGCACTCGTTCGAGTGCATTTTCGACGTCAACATCGCTCTTCTCTGATAACGGTTTACGCGCCATAACTGAAGCCACTCTTAATAGCAGTCCCGGCAGGTCTTAAGGGCCGCACGCCCAAAAAACCGCCTCTAATCCCATTTTGCATGGTATCGGCACTGGCGTAGAATGAAAACAGCAAATGTGGTAAATGCTTAAAAGTTTAAATAGAAGGTTAATTTTTGCGCAGGGTTCAAAATGAATTTAATCCCTCTCAGTCAATTTTCGCATATTCGTTAACCAAAACTCAGCCATCCACGCGGTAATCCTCATGTAATGTCAGGCGCGCCGGAGTAATTATGGCCAGTTCGCATCCTCTTGCAAACCATCATTCAAATGTCGGTGAACATACTCAGCCCGTTGATCGCCGTCCGCTCGACCTTGTCCACTTGTCCCGCCAGACCATGGGCGACAGGGCATTGGAATCAGAGCTACTTGGCATGTTTTCCAAGCAACTAAAGACGGTGTCTTACGCGCTTGCAAAAGCCAATGGACTTGAACGCAAGCGAATTGCGCATACGTTGAAAGGCACAGGGCGAAGTGTTGGCGCTTTTGTTTTGGCTGATGTTGCCGAGCGGATGGAGTTGGCACCCTTTGACCGCTCCATTATCGCAGAACTTGATACCTGCATTGCGCAGGCGTGCGACTTTATCGCCTCGTTGAATCGTTAATCCGCTGTCTTGGTTGGACCAGAGCGCGACGCTTTGTTGGATTTGCGTTGACTTATGCCGATAAGCGGCTATCCCGACGCGGGAATTTTCAATCGGATTTATCATGACAAAGCTGACATTCATTGCCCATGACGGGGAGCGCTTCGATGTTGAGGTCGTTAACGGCTCGACAGTCATGGAAGCGGCAATCAAAAATGCCGTGCCTGGCATCGAGGCTGAATGTGGCGGAGCGTGCGCCTGCGCAACCTGCCATGTTTATGTTGATCCTGCGTGGACAGACATTGTCGGTGAACCGGCGGTCATGGAAGAGGACATGCTGGACTTTGCCTATGACGTGCGTCCCACTTCCCGTTTATCCTGCCAAATTAAGGTTCGCGATGAGTTGAACGGGCTTGTGGTGAGCCTTCCAGAACGGCAGGCATAAGGCACTGGTTTTAATTTTCGCAAGCCCTGTCATTGGCGCAATAAGTTTGCTTTCCATAGCCGATGTCATGCGCTTCAACGTGGCCCGACCCTAATTCGGGAATTTTATTCCCTACTTCCTATAACTGGACCAAGTATCATGAGCACTGAGATAGAGACCGATATCGTTATTATTGGCGCGGGGCCTTGCGGTCTCTTCGCGGTGTTTGAACTCGGTCTTTATGATTTGAAATGCCATCTTATCGATATTCTGGATCGTGCGGGCGGCCAATGTGCGGAGCTTTATCCAGAAAAGCCGATTTATGATATTCCGGCATGGCCCGAGATTTCGGGGCAGGGGCTCACGGATAAATTGCTGGAGCAGATTAAGCCGTTCCATCCTGAATTCCATTTTAATCGTATGGTGACGGAAACATCGCGGCTTGCGGATGGTCGCTTCCGCGTTGTTACCGATGAAAACGAGGTATTCATCTGTAAAGTGGTGGTGATTGCCGCTGGTGGCGGTTCGTTCCAGCCGAAACGTCCTCCGGTTCCGGGCATCGAGGCCTATGAAGGCAAGAGCGTCTTCTATTCGGTGCGCCGTATGGACGAATTCAAAGGGCAGGATGTTTTGATCGTCGGTGGCGGCGATTCAGCGCTTGATTGGACGCTTAATCTTCAGCCCGTCGCCAAAAGCGTAACCCTGATGCACCGCAGACCAGAGTTCAAAGCGGCACCCGACAGTGTGAAAAAGATGTTCGCGCTTGTGGATGCAGGCAAGATGAAATTCGAGACCGGTCAAGTGACGGGCCTTCAAGGCGCTGCCGGTCAGCTGACCGGTGTGACAATTAAAGGCGGCGAGGGTGAGAAGACCATCGCCTCCACCCGCATGCTGCCGTTCTTTGGCCTGACGATGAAACTCGGCCCGATTGCCGATTGGGGGCTTAATCTCGACGCCAATCTCATTCCGGTCGATACGGAGAAGTTTGAAACCTCCGAGCCGGGCATATTCGCGATTGGCGACATCAATACTTATCCCGGCAAACTAAAGCTCATTCTCTCGGGCTTTCACGAGGCGGCACTGATGACACAGGCGGCGAAGCGCATATGCAGCCCTGGCGAGCGCATTGTGTTTCAATACACGACATCGTCGACCAATTTGCAGAAGAAGCTTGGTGTCGGCGAAGACAAGGGCTTTGAGATTTAGGGAAATTCGCGCTGGTGTGAATGCGGGCAGGGATGTTTCCTGCCGTGTTCAACCAAAGGAAGTTCAGATGATCCCTCATATCACCGGTCTTTACGCCGCGCCTTTAGCGGTGCTGATGGTTGCTCTCTCGCTGCATGTCACCATGCTGCGCGCCAAAACTAAAATCTCGATCATGGATGGCGGCAATCTTGAGCTTGCCGAGCGCATCCGCCGCCATGGCAATTTCGCTGAAAATGTGCCGATGGTGCTGTTGCTGATGGTGATCGCCGAACTGTTGGGGGCGGGAAACCTGTGGCTCCACGGCATCGGTACCATTCTTCTCATCGGTCGTCTCATCCATATTTTTGGTATTCGCCATGACAAGGGCGATGCGATGCCGCGCATTATCGGCGGCTCGGCCACATCACTTGCCACACTTATTGCGGCGGGCACTATTTTTACGCGGGTCGTTGCGGGATAAATTTAACTCTGTGTCGATTCAGCGCTCACTCGTTCGTCATCAATTTGCCAGCATCTGCATAAAGCGTTTCAATGCTGGCCAACTTATTGGAGAGAAGTCATGAAATATCTCGCTCTTATCTACTCGACGCCCGGTTCCGGCCCTCAATACGGAACCCCTGAATTTGGAGCTTTTATGGGCGGCTACAACAACGCCACAGAAACTTATAAAAAGGACGGCGTCATGCTTGCGGGCGAAGGCTTGCAGGGGACATCGGCCGCGACCACGGTGCGTGTCCGCAATGGCAAGACCGAAACCATGGACGGGCCTTTCGCTGAAACCAAAGAGACATTGTCCGGATTTTATCTGTTCGATTGCGCCAATCTTGATGAGGCGATCAAATATGCCGAGATGATCCCCTCAGCTCAATTCGGTTCCGTCGAAATCCGTCCCGTCGTGGTCTACGGCTAATCAGCGCTGATGGACGAAATTGACCAAGACGACCTCGCACGGCGGGCGATTACTGACGCCGTGCGGGATCATTTTGGCCGTCTTGTTTCCGTTCTCATCAAGGATTTGCGGGATTTTCAACTGGCGGAGGATTGTCTGCAAGATGCGCTGGAATCTGCGCTTGTGCATTGGAGCCGCAAAGGGCCGCCCCAATCACCGCCTGCATGGCTCTTACAGACAGCACGGCGCAAGGCGATTGACCGGATCAGGCGCATGAAAAACTTTGAGCGCAAATCTGCTGAGATTTCTTGTCTGATCGAGCTCGACCAACGCGCGGCGGAAAACCACGATACTCAACCGATTGTCGATGAACGCCTGCGTCTGATTTTCACCTGCTGTCACCCGGCGATTGACCCCAAAACGCGTGTAGCGCTGACATTGCGGACGCTGTGCGGTTTGACGACAACAGAAATTGCCCGCGCATTTCTCGTCAGCGAAGACGCCATGGCACAACGTCTTGTGCGGGCACGGAATAAGATTGAGAAGGCAGGCATTCCTTACGAAGTTCCGGATGAGGACGCCTGGCCGGAACGGCTGAACTCAGTTCTGGCGGTGATTTATCTGGTGTTCAACGAGGGCTATTCCGCCACAGCGGGCGATGTTCAAGTGCGTTCGGATCTCTGCGAAGAGGCGATCCGGCTCGGGCGCTTGATGACGATGTTACGACCGGGCGAAGCGGAGAGCGAGGGGCTTTTGGCCTTGATGCTGCTCAATCATTCTCGCCGTGCTGCGCGTGCGTCGGCGGATGGCGGCTTTGTTGCATTGAATAATCAGGACCGCCAGCTTTGGGACCGAAAGCTGATCGGCGAGGGGATTTTGCTGCTTGAGACGTCGCTGCACAGGAAGCGTCCCGGCATTTATCAGTTGCAGGCGGCGATCAGCGCGGTGCACGCAGAAGCGTCGAGCTATGACGAGACGCGATGGGACGAGATTGTTTCGCTTTATGACGGCCTCTACGCGTTTTCGAATAATCCGGTTTACTTGCTGAACCGCGCTGTCGCGCTGTCTTTTCTGAACGGACCGCAGGCGGCTCTTGATGCGCTTCAGCCGCTTGAATCGCACCTGTCCGGGTATCAACCTTTTCATGCCAGCAAGGCGGATTTTCTGCGCCGTTTAGGCTCGCTCGAGGATGCAAGGACCTCTTATACCGTTGCGATTGAGATGAGCGGCAATGAAAGCGAACGCGCGTTTTTACGCATGCGATTAGCAACTATCGCGCACTAGGTGCGACGCAAGGCTATTGCATATGGCTTCACCAGATCAATTTCTCGCAGGGCCGTCATTCCGGGGCCACGAAGCGGAACCTGAAATGACGGCCCATTCTGAATATTTTTTTTATAGATGGCATATGCGAAAGCCCTCAGTAGCGAGGCCATTAACGCTTGGTTTTTGTTCCGTTCAGCGCTGCGGCGGCACTTATAAGTGCCTTGAAGGCGTGCTCATCGATTGCTTCACTCTCATGAATATCGATGGCGCGCCTGACATTGCCTTCAAGACTGGAATTGAACAATCCCGAAGGATCATCAAGCGCAGCGCCCTTGGCGAATGTCAGCTTCACCACGGTTTTGTAGGTCTCGCCTGTGCAGATAATTCCTGCGTGCTCCCACACCGGAACGCCGCGCCACTTCCATGTCTCGATGACGTCAGGGACGGCCTGTTTGATGAGGTCACGGACCTTGGTGAGCGTTTTACCCCGCCAGTCGTTGAGTTCC
>JANOYJ010000336.1:0-4770 GCA_031428815.1 Phyllobacterium sp. | reverse complement strand
CCATCCAGATTAAACAGCGGTCCACCGGAATTGCCCTTGTTGATCGAGGCGTCCGTCTGAATGAAACTGTCATAAGGACCGGCATTAATATTGCGGTTGTGGGCCGAGATAATGCCGACCGTCACCGTACCGCCAAGCCCGAACGGATTGCCGATTGCCATAACCCAGTCGCCCACACGCGCCTTGTCGGAATCACCGAATTTCACCGCCTTCAACGCGTGACCTTTCGGGTCAACTTTCAACACGGCAATATCTGTTTTCGGATCGGTGCCGACGAGTTTTGCGGTCAACTTTGATCCATCGGTGAAGTTCACCGTGATTTCATCGGCATCGGCAATCACATGGTTGTTGGTAACGATAAATCCCTCAGCCGCGTCAATCACGAAGCCGGAACCCAGTGACTGCGCCTTGCGGGAGTTCTGACCATTGCCACCCTCGCCACCCTGGCCGTTATTCTTGAAAAACTCGTCAAAAAAATCTTGAAAGGGCGAGCCCTCCGGCAATTGTGGCATCGGAACGGACGGTCCATCAGAACCGGCAATGGTCTGGCTGGTCGAGATATTGACCACAGCATCCAACAGCCCTTCAGCAAGATCAGCGACAGATTCCGGCCCCTTGGCATAGGCCTCGCTCATCAGCGGCAGTGCGACACCATTGGCGAGCATGGCGGCCAGGCCTGCGGTCACAGCAAGTTTTTTGATCGAACGGGACAGAAAAGACAGAGCCACAGGTATCTCCCTTGGAAAATTCAAACGCGCACTTATCCAGCGCTTTGCTCATAGATGCTTTGTGTTGTGAGAAAATTAAGGCCGCATTCTGTTTCAACAAGTGCCGGAAGTTGACAATCGCGTGATGCAGCCCTCACCCGCGCACCAGCCAGACAATTCCTATACCCATTACCATGGACGCAAGACCAACGGAACGCAAAACATTGTCCGGCAACCCGGTGACATCGGCGGCAAATCGCTTTGCCGCCGATGGAAATCCGCCATAAATCAAACCCTCAAAGACAAAGAGCAGACCGATAGCCGCTAGAAAATCACTCATTGCGCCGGGACAATGGCCGGCTTTGGAGTTTCCTTGCCGTTCACATCACGGAAGAACTTGAAGAACTCTGAGTCAGGTGACAAGACCATCGAGGTTCCTGATCCTTGCAACGAGGTGGCGTAGGCCTGCATCGAACGGTAGAACGCGAAGAATTCGGGGTCCTTGTTGAAAGCATCAGCAAAAATCGAGTTCCGGTCGCCATCGCCCTCGCCTCGGGCAATTTCCGAACCTTTACGTGCCTCAGCGACAATCTTGACCACTTCACGGTCTGCAATAGCCCGCAGACGTTGCGCCGCTTCACGGCCTCGCGCCCGGAGACGCTCAGCCTCCGCCAGACGCTCCGCCTTCATCCGCTCAAATGTTTGTAGCGAGACATCCGAGGTCAAATCCGTGCGCCGTATGCGCACATCCTCAATCTTCAGACCCAGCGACGTGGCGTCAGGACGCAACTGATCGCGCACCTCACGCATCATGTCAGAACGGGCTTCAGAAAGTGCTGCTTCAAAGCCGCGAAGGCCGTAGACTTGGCGCAGCGAGTTATCGAGACGCGTACGAAGCCGCGCCTGCGCATTGTCGAGATTACCGGAGACCGCAAGCCGGAAGACCCGCGCATCATCAATGCGGTAGGCAACAAAAGCATCAACATCAAAGAACTTACCGCCGGAAACCTGAACTCGAATGTTATCAAGGTCAAAGCGCAGCAAACGGTCTTCGATTATCTGAACATTATCGGCCTCAAGAAACGCAAATGGCATCTTGAAATAAATGCCGGGCTCTTTCTTCACGTCCACAATCTCACCAAAGCGCAAGACAATCGCTTGTTCACGCTCGTTGACAACAAAGAATGAGGAAAAACCCAAAAACAGGAGAACAGCAACAATCCCGCCAATAAGCGGCAATCTGGAAGAATTCATCATTGGCTGGCTCCTTCCGCGCGCTGCTTCAATTCCGGCAATGGCAGATAAGGCACGACGCCCTGCCCGCTACCCTGTTCAATAATCACCTTGTTGGAATCCTTCAGTACGCTTTCCATGGTTTCAAGGAACATGCGTTTGCGTGTCACTTCCGGTGCTTTGACATATTGGTCATAAATCGAGATGAAGCGAGCCGCCTCACCCTGTGCGTCTAACACCACCCGGTTTTTGTACGCTGCCGCTTCTTCGGTCAGCTGTGCCGCCGCGCCGCGTGCCTGACCGAGTTTCTCGTTGGCGTATTTATTCGCCTCTTCGACAAACTGGTCTTCATTCTGTTCCGCGCGCTGCACTTCATCAAACGCGTCAGCCACCTCCTTCGGCGGTGCGGCATCTTCAATCGGAACCTGGTTCACTTGCAAACCGGCTTCATAAGAATCCAAAGTCCGTTGCGTGATCGTCCGCACTTCGGTGGCAATGTCGGCGCGTTTATCACGAAAAATATCCTGTGCAGGACGACGACCGACCACTTCACGCATCGCGCTTTCAGCAACTTGCCTCACCATGTCTTCAGGATCGGAAACTTTGAAAAGGTAAGCTGCTGGGTCAATGACCTGATAGAGTACTGAAAAGCGCACATCGACAATGTTCTGATCGCCCGACAACATCAAGCCAGCGCCAGTTCCGCGCGTCGCTTCACTGCCAATGTTGATCTGTCTTTCAGATGTTTGCACTTTCTCATAGGTCTCAACCGGCCAAAAATGGAAATGCAACCCCGGACCGGAAATCTCGGGTTTCGCATGACCAAAGCGCAATTCCACTGCTTGCTGATCCGGCTGCACGGTATAGACGGCTTGCATCAACCAAAGCGCAACCGCGCCGAGGCCAATCAGTCCAAGGAATAGCGGATTGCGCCCGCCGCCGCCCGGAAGCGCTTGACGCAGCCGGTCTTGTCCGCGGCGCAGAATTTCTTCAAGATCAGGCGGTGTATTGCCGCCGCCAGGACCAGTCGGTCCGCTTGGACCTTTTGGACCCTGCCCCCAAGGACCGCCGCCATTGCCGGAAGGCTTCCACGGCCCGCCGCCGCCTTTGTCTCCACCACCACCGCTCTGGTTGCTCCAAGGCATATGAAATTTAGCTCCCGTTTAAGACAGGCCCAAGGCCCGCAAATTTTTGTGTGTTGAACCTTTATAGGAATGCGTGAGGCTTTATTCAACGCAACTTCGTTGCTTTTCGTCGCAAAAGCCCCTCAAATACGCCTTTCATAGACAACATGCCGCGTCGCGTGGCTGTCTTTTTCGCCTGCGGGATGCAGTTCCGATGAAATTTCATTCCAGACGTTGGGATCGATGGCGGGAAATTTGGTATCACCTTCCACTTCTGCCTCCACATACGTCACGACCAGCTTATCCGCAGCGCCCATGGTCTGACGATAAAGCTCACCGCCGCCGATAACGCAAATTTCCGTAACATCCCTGTCGCGGGCTTTTTGCTGCGCAAGTCTCAACGCTTCATTCACGCTCTCGGATACAAAAACGCCCTCAGGCGAAAATGTCTTATCCCGCGTGACAACGATGTTGTCACGCCCGGGCAACGGATTACCAATCGACTGGAATGTCTTGCGTCCCATAATGACGGGTCGGCCTATCGTGTTGGCCTTAAACCGCTTCAAATCCGACGAGAGCTTCCACGGCAACCCACCATCGCGCCCGATCACACCATTGCGCGCAACAGCGACCACAAGCGTGACCGTGAGGCCGTCTGCTTTCGCAAGTGAATCAGTCACCTCAGCGCACGATCACGTTCAAAATCAATACATCGGTACCTTTCTCAAGATAAAAATTCCCGGCGCTCATATGAAACCTGTAAATCCCTCGGAGTGACAGATTGAAACAGAGTTGTTTGACGCGCCTTGCCTGAAGATTAGCAAGTCTTAAAGCAGATGTCACACCGCAATCGGCGCTTTGATACTCGGATCTGCGTCATAATTTTCGAGCTTGAAGTCCTCAAACTTAAACCCGAAAATATCCTCCACATCCGGATTGATGACCATTTTTGGCAACGCCTTCGGCTCACGGCCCAATTGCATATGCGCTTGTTCAAAATGGTTGGAGTAAAGATGCGCGTCACCCAATGTGTGCACAAACTCACCGGGCGCAAGGCCAGTCACCTGCGCCACCATCATTGTGAGCAGCGCATAGGACGCGATATTGAACGGTACGCCGAGAAAAACATCGGCTGAACGTTGGTAGAGCTGGCACGACAACCGGCCATTCGCGACATAAAACTGGAACAGACAATGACACGGCGGCAGCGCCATATCGTCGACCTGCGCCGGGTTCCATGCCGAGACGATCAAACGCCGCGATTCCGGTTTTGTCTTTATCTGCTGAATGACATGCGCAATCTGGTCAATGGTCTCGCCATTGCCCTTCGGCCAAGAGCGCCATTGCGACCCATAGACCGGGCCGAGATCGCCGTTTTCATCAGCCCATTCGTCCCAAATGGACACGCCGTTTTCTTTGAGATAGCCGATATTCGTCGCACCCATGAGAAACCAGAGCAGTTCGTGGATAATGCTCTTTAGATGCAGCTTCTTTGTCGTCGTCACCGGAAAACCATCCGCAAGATCAAAGCGCATTTGATAACCAAAAACACTGCGTGTACCTGTGCCGGTCCTGTCATTTTTATCGGTCCCGTTCTTTAAAATATGCCCTAATAACTGAAGATATTGCTGCATGGCTGCAAGATAAATAGTCTGAACCATGATTTGGGTAGATTAAAGGATTATGAGGAAAAAATGTTGAATTTA
>JANOYJ010000335.1:0-6461 GCA_031428815.1 Phyllobacterium sp. | reverse complement strand
GCCAGTGAGCGTTTGATGAAGAGGCATGTGGCCGCTTTGTCGACGTCAAGAATCGGCATGCCATAAATTGGCGACGATTTATCGTCGCGCGCCGACGGATTGGTCACATCATTGGCACCGATAACAAAGGCAACATCGGTTTGCGCGAATTCGGAATTGATGTTCTCAAGTTCGAACACATCATCATAGGGCACATTGGCCTCGGCCAAGAGTACATTCATATGTCCGGGCATACGGCCCGCCACGGGATGAATAGCGTATTTGACCTCAACGCCCTTGGCCTTCAGCTTGTCGCCCATTTCGCGCAAAGCATGTTGCGCCTGAGCGACCGCCATGCCATAGCCCGGCACAATAATGACCTTCGAGGCGTTTGCCAGGAGGAAGGCGGCGTCGTCCGCCGAGCCTTGCTTGACCGTCTTGTCGCCGGTGTCGGCAGAGGCTGCGACCGCTTCGCCGCCAAAACCACCGAGAATGACCGAAATGAACGAACGGTTCATACCTTTACACATGATGTAAGAGAGGATCGCACCCGACGAACCGACAAGTGCGCCTGTAACGATCAGCGCCAGATTGCCGAGCGTAAAACCAATCCCTGCCGCTGCCCAACCTGAATAGGAATTCAGCATCGATACGACCACCGGCATATCCGCGCCGCCAATCGGGATGATGATGAGGCCGCCGAAAATCAAAGACAACGCAACGATCAGCCAAAATACGAAATGGCTTTCGGTCATGGCCAGAAGAATGATGAGCACAACAATGGCAATGGCGAGACCGAGATTAACCGGATGGCGCATAGGAAGCATGATCGGTTTTCCGGACATGCGGCCGTCAAGTTTCAAAAATGCAATGATCGATCCGGTGAAAGTGACCGCGCCAATAGCAACGCCCAGAGCCATTTCAACAAGTGCGCGCCCATGGATGGAACCAATATCGCCAATGCCAAACGACGCGGGTGCATAAAGCGCGGAAGCCGCAACAAGAACCGCGGCCAAACCAACCAGCGAATGGAATGCGGCGACAAGCTGCGGCATAGCAGTCATCGGGATACTCCGGGCGATGTAAGCGCCCGCACCACCGCCAATGCCGAGACCGACGAGGATCATCAACAAACCGCCAAACGAAGGGCTGGCCAAGAGCAAAGTCGTGACAATGGCAATGGCCATACCGGCCATGCCGAATTGATTGCCCTGACGGCTGGTTGTCGGATGCGACAGACCGCGAAGCGCCATGATAAAACAGACGCCGGAAACGAGATAGAGAAAGGCCGCGAAAGAAGCTGACATCTATGGCCTCACTTGTCTTTTTTCTTGTACATGGCGAGCATGCGTTGGGTGACGAGAAAACCGCCGAATATATTCACAGAAGCCAAAATCAGTGCGACAAAGCCAAAGCCTGTGGCCCATCCGCTGGCCGAAACACCGACCGCCAACAGCGCACCAACTACGATGACCGACGAAATCGCATTGGTCACGGCCATCAAAGGCGTGTGCAATGCCGGCGTCACCGACCAGACGACATAATAGCCGACGAAAATCGCCAGAACAAAAATAGCCAGTTGAAACACGAAAGGATCAACCGCACCGCCGGAAAGGCCGTGCATGGCAACCCCTGCCGCGTCAGGCAGATTGTTTGCTGTTTGTTTGACGACTTCGACAGCCTCGTTCAGCTTGTCGATTGCTTGATTAAGAGCACTATCAGCCATTATGCGTCACCCTTCTTCTTGGCAGCGGGTTTTGCCACGCTTGCCTTTTTGGCAACGGGCTTCGCCGCAGCAGGTTTTTTCACAATAAGCTTTGCTGCTTTCGGCATTTGAAGCGCGGCGGCAGGCTTCGGAGCCTCCATAGTCGCCGAAACCGCAGATGCAAAAGCCGAATGAACAACGCTTCCATCATGCGTCAACATGGTTGCCTTCACCAGTTCATCCTCAGGATTAATGGCAAACACCTTAGTTTCTTTTGAAATCATTGTTTCCAAGAATGAAAAAAGGTTCTTCGCGTAAAGGAGTGACGAGGAAGCCGCAATACGGCCCGGCACATTATTATGTCCGACGATTTTAACGCCGCCGACAGTAACCACCTTGCCCGCCTCGGCGCCTTCAACATTTCCGCCGCGCTCAACCGCCAAATCCACAACGACCGAACCCGCACGCATTCCCGATAACATCGCCTTGGTGACCAAACGCGGGGCCGGACGGCCCGGGATCAGCGCCGTGGTAATGACAATGTCCTGCTTTGAAATATGCTCAGCGACCAAAGCCGCCTGCTTGGCTTGATATTCCTTGGACATTTCCTTGGCATACCCGCCAGCGGTTTCCGCCGCCTTGAACTCATCATCTTCGACGGCGATGAATTTCGCACCGAGCGAGGCGACCTGTTCTTTCGCCGCCGGACGCACATCCGTTGCGGTTACAATCGCACCAAGACGCCGCGCTGTCGCAATCGCTTGCAGACCGGCAACACCCGCGCCCATGACAAAAATCTTCGCTGCAGCGACCGTACCTGCCGCCGTCATCATCATCGGCAACGCGCGGTCGTATTCAGATGCGGCATCGATCACAGCCTGATAACCGGCCAAATTTGCCTGCGATGACAAAACGTCCATCACCTGAGCCCGCGTGATACGCGGCATGAACTCCATCGAAAACGCGGAAATTCCGGCATCTGCCATCGCTTTGACATCGTCATTGCGCCCATAAGGGTCCATCATCGCAATGACGGCAGCGCCGCTTTTGTAGGTTTTGAGTTCAGACGTCGACGGGCGGCGCACTTTCAGCACGATGTCCGCGGTCTTCGCATCCGATACACTGCCAACTTTCGCACCATTGGCTTCGAAATCGACGTCCAATACACGCGACAAAAGGCCTGCACCCTTTTCCACAACGACCTTGAGGCCGAGAGCGGTCAATTTTTTGACCGTTTCAGGCGAAGCTCCAACGCGCGGCTCCGCCGGATCGATCTCTTTTGGAATAAATACGATTTGCCCCACTGCAAAACCCTTTCTTGAGGGAACTCAAACGTCCGCCGCAAAAACCGTCAACGGATCAGAGCAAAAAGAACGCAAGCGCGAGTATGCCCAGAAACAAAATGCTTGCGCTGATAACACCGGCCGACGTGAAAAATCCGAATGCCATCGCCGCCATTAGTGCAATGCAGACGATCGCGCCCCATTTGGTAAGATTGACAAACAGCGCGTACGTCGACGTGTGCTCTGGGTAATCCATTGCCGCGCCGAGTTCCACTGTGTGATCGTCTAAATGATTAGCCATGAGTCACCCCGTCAATGTGTGTGCTTTCCGCATATCGAAAAGCCTTTGTCAGAGCAATGGCGGAATAGAGTGAAGTGCTTCCTCAGGAAGCAAATAATGACATTGGCATTGGACGCCTGACCGCATCGGCATAACGGGCCGTCGGCAATATCGACAAGGGTGCAAGCCCATGGTCGAGCGTACGGTCAAACATCAGGCGCTGTTCATACGGATGCGACTTGAAAACAGGGTAGCGACGGGCGACATCTATACGGTTTGAGATGTTCTCCATCATCAAACACACAGGCACGCAAACACCTTCTGGAATACGCGGCTCTACCAATTGGTTGAACCCGAATACCCGCTTGTAAAACGCGGAGTGCGAAGGAACGCAGCAGGCAAGACAGCCATCGACATTGAAGTAAACCGACGCCATCGTCGCGATCCTCAGCGTCAAATACGGCAAACCCGGAAAGTCGTCGCTAAAATCCGCATCCACAGCAAAACGCTCAGGATCAATGAACGTCATGCCGCGATCAAGCATTGGATCGAGAACATCAGGAAACAAGCGGGCGCTGCTTGCAGAGCGATTTTCTCTTGTCACACGGTGTACGCGCAGCGTGCTGAGCAGTTGTTCATCAACGTAGACACCAAAGACATAGACGTCGGGGTCGAAGTCGGAATCCTCTACAAAACTTGAACCGATATATTGCTTTTCAAATATTCCGCTGCGCGCGTATGAGCGGGACCGCAAAACACCAACGGTCTCCATATCCTCGCTGGTCACGATGCGCCGGTATTCGACACGATCCAACAGATCCAGCAAGCCGCGCGAAAAATTTGAGAGATTACCAATGTCCGTGCGCTGATCCATTTGCCCCTTATCTCGGATTATCCCAGCCCCCTGGGTGCAACCTCGAGTGTCCCTTCAATTTAAAAGCTATCGATTTGAACGAAGCTGTAAAGACTTAATTAGGGATAATTGCTCGGCAATGAACGAATTTCAGGTCAAACGGGAATTAAATCATTCACGATGCAATTTGCATGTGAATCACTGGTTATACGTTTGTTTTGGCTAGGCAAAATTTAGCCTGCCCAATTTTATAGAATGAGAAAATGAGAAGGGACTGACGTTCGCCAAGTGGACCGTCTAATGTGGTTAGTATCCGCCGTCAGCCAATTTACTTGCCTCAACTACAACTTTTGAGGGTGTTTTGGAAGAGAGAGAAAAGACGTTATTGATGAGCGTGTGAATGCCGCGGGGTGAAAGTGCCGAACCAAACAAGAAGCCCTGCACAAGATCGAGATGCGCATTTTCCTTGAGCAGCTCAAACTGTTCCAGGGTTTCCACGCCCTCGACCGTTACCAATAGTCCCAGTTCTTTTGCGAGCTGGGTTACACCGGTCACAAGTTTCAAGGAACGGCTGTCATTTCCAATTTGCCGCACAAAGGACTGATCGATTTTCACCTTGTCCAAGGGTAAGTTGTTAAGATAGCTGAGGCTGGAATAGCCGGTTCCAAAATCATCCAGCGCGACTTTGACGCCAAGTTTTCGTAAGTCTGATAAGACGGCCGACGTCGCCACTTGGTCGTCAAGGATTGCTCCTTCTGTTACCTCGACCTCAAGCCGCTTCGGCGCAAGTCCGGTTTGCGACAGTGCTTCTCTAACCATTGCCGAGACATCTGCACTTCGGAAATCAACCGCAGACAAATTGACCGAAACCGCAACATCATTGCCCCATCCGAGGCAATCACGACAGGCGGAGGTTAGCATGAAACGGCTAAGATCAGAGATTGTCCCTGTCTCTTCCGCCAAAGGTATAAATATTCCAGGAGAAACCGGTCCGAACTCCGGATGATCCCATCGCGCCAAAGCCTCGCACCCGACAATTTGCATTGTTTCAGCATCAATAATCGGCTGATACACGATGTTGAGCTTTTCTGCGCAAATGGCGTCTTTCAAATCCTTCTTCAGACGCTGACGCCGTTGATAGCGCTCGTCCATGGCTTCGGCGAACAGTGTCGAACACCCCTTGCCGCGTTGTTTGGATTCATAGAGCGCCAAATCAGCCTTAATAAGCAGTGAGTCGAGATCAACCTCGTGCGCCGGGACAATGACGATACCCGCGCTGGTCGTTGTTATCAGGTTCTGCCCGCCGGCTTGATAGGAACCTTGCAAAGAGGCAACCAAGGAAGTGATTGCGGCCTCAGCTTCCTCACGGCTCGCAAGATTGGCAAGAATGCCGACAAATTCATCACCGCCATACCGCGAGAAGGCGGAGTAGTCGTTTGCAAAAGATCCAATGCGATCCGCAAAGCGGCACAACAGCTCATCACCCGTCGGATGTCCCATACTGTCATTGACGCTCTTAAAATCATCAATGTCGACAACGACAAAAACAACAAACTTTTCAGGATTTGATCGCAAAACCGCGCTTCGGGCCAGATCACGGAAATATGTGCGGTTTGGCAATCCGCTCAGTGAATCAAATCGTGCCATGCGGTGGATTTTTTCTTCGTTGGCAACACGTTCCGACACGTCTTCAAATATCAGTACCCCACCCATGTCACCACGCTTGCGGGCTCCAAATTCAAGGTAACGCCCGTCGCGAAGATGCAGGATGAACCTTCTGTCTTCGTTACTATGAATGAGCGCCAATAAGCGGCTTTCGACCTGCTCCACCGTTAGAAAGCCAAACAGGCCGCCTTTGTTGGCATAGCGCAGAATGGTCTTCAATTTGCGCCCGGCAAACGTTGTTTCATCCGGTCCGCCCAGCATCAAGGCCGCACGATGATTGGCAACAATGATCTGATTGGAGGCATCAATCATCATCAAACCTTGAGGCATATTGTTCAACGCCGCATCAAGTCTGTCAGCAATCTGCGTTACTTCGTGACGGCCCAGTACCGCTTGCAGAAGAAACTTCCGCAATCCGTCCGCCATCGACATAATGGAGAAGAAGAACGGGGCAAGTAAGAGCCCCAACATCAAATGCATTCCGCCGCCCGCGATCGCCAGACCTAAGAACACCGGGATTACCAAGCCAAGGGTCATCAAGACGACGAGACGCTTGGACGCAAAATTTCGACCGACGACGGACACTGTCGTTCCAATTGCAAGCGTCAATCCGATCTGCTCGGCAAAATTATCATGGACCATGATCGATGCAAAATAAAGAAATCCCGTCAAAGCGGCGGCAATCGTGCCGCCGAT
>JANOYJ010000334.1:0-2400 GCA_031428815.1 Phyllobacterium sp. | reverse complement strand
TAACTCTTTGCGCCGCGCCGGCCAATGGTCTGAGTGACGCCCATCGGTTGGTGAGCGAAAATCTCGACGCTATCGGCACACTGCGCCTTGTCTATGCTGAGATGGAAGACGGACCGGTTTTTCGTGAAAAATGGCAAACTTGGAATAGCCGCTCCGGTGCGAAATGGCCGGGAGTTCATGAGTTTGAAATCGGCTGCACCTTGGAACATGCCGGTTACGCATTGTCTTGGCTGGTTTCGCTATTCGGACCGGTCGCTGAAGTCACGTCGTTTTCGGCGCTTACCTTTCCGGACAAGGGCGAGGGGACAACTGAGCTCAAACTCGGTGCGGATTTTTCAGTCGGCTGCCTTGTCTTTAAATCCGGAATGGTCGCGCGACTGACTTCTGGTCTCGCCGCCCCGCGGGACCGCTCGCTGACGATCTTGGGCGAAACCGGTTCGATTACTGTGCGCGATCTTTGGGACAATCGCTCCACCATTCATCTCGAGGAAACCACTGCCCCGCGACCGTTCATGAACAAGGTTCTGCGTCGCCTCGAAAACCAGCTCAAGACGGCGCTGCCTTTCAAACTGACACCAGGCCGCAAGCTGCGTTACCCGTCTGGGAGAAAAAAGAAATCGCTGCCATCCTATCCGTCACAAATCGATTTTATGGCGGGTATCGCTGCTCAAGCCAAAATGATCGAAACCGGCGAGCCAGCGGTTTTCTCAGGTGCGCTTGCGCTCCACATTACGGAACTGGCCCTAGCTCTGCATGCCGGTGACCGACAGCCGCAGCCCTATCATGTCAAATCGACATTTTGATTAGTCATTCGTCGACGGGCGCGAGAGCACGAGACCGATCATCCGCAAGACAGAAGCGCTGTCGCCAAGTGGAACCACACTGGAATGCGTCGCGCCGTTTCGAACCATCTCTGCCATTGCAGCCGCCTCGAATTGCAAGCCATGGCCGGGATACGGAAAGCGCCAGACCTTCTGTCCGGGCACAGGCAATCGCGCTGCGAGTTTCTGAAACAGGTTCATCGGACTATCGAACGATGGGCGCGTCAATCCTGACTTTGCCGCTCGCCCGCGCAGGATTCGAATTGTCTGTCCTTTGATAAAGGGGTCTTCAATCCGAAGAATTCCCGTCGTTCCTTCGACCTCAAAAACATTGCCGCCGTCCTTGGCAAAAGACGAAGATAGTTGGGCCTGAAAATGGGGATAGATTAGTGAATAGATTGCCTCCAAATCGACCCCGCTCGACGCAGCCTCCCATGAGCCGGATATGCTGGACGGCTCGCCAAACAGAAACGTTGTCAGCGACAGCAGATACACGCCTAAATCTAAAGACGCACCGCCACCCAATGACTTATTAAACATCCTGCTTTCGGTATCGTATTGTTTTTTATAGGAAAGTTGGCCATTGACCCTGATAAGGTCACCGATTGCGCCTGCTTGAACGAGTGCCTTGGCCTTCAAAATTCCAGGCAAGAAGCGAATCCACATCGCTTCCATAGCCAGAACACCATATTTCAAAGCCTCGCGTCCGATCACTTGGGCTTCAGGTTCCGACGACGCCATTGGTTTTTCGATCAAAACCGCCTTTTTTGCACGGATGGCCCTCAACGCCTGTGCGACATGCGCCGTATTGGGCGAGGCGATATAGACGACATCAACGTTTGGATCGACCATGAATTCATCAATAGAATCATAAGCTTGGACTGAACCATTGGCTGCTTTGAACGTCTCGGCACTTGCCCTGTTTCGCGAAAGCACAGCTTGAAGCGCGACATTGGGCACAAGTTTGAGATCAGAAGCGAAATCTCCGGCGATGCGGCCCGTGCCAATAATGCCAAACCGGATAATGCGTTGATTTGCCTGGATCAATGGCGTCATTCCTCACGTCCTAGGATGACAAGGCCACTAAAACTGGCGGCTTTCAAGCCCGTCACGAACTGATGCTTAATGGTTTGCAAGAATCCAGGCTTTTCAAGCGCCTCTGCGCTGGACAGATGCTTTTCCCGTGCTATAACCCGCCCGCTTCGCCTGTTTGGTCAACCAAAGCCAAGTGATTATTTAGCGAATGCCCGTGCCCGGATAGCTCAGTTGGTAGAGCATACGACTGAAAATCGTAGTGTCACTGGTTCAATTCCAGTTCCGGGCACCATTCTAGTTTCTCACACCATCTCAATCAGTTCAAAATACGTTAATTTCCTCGATATTTCAAAGGATTGCCTTATTAATTTGCCTTAGCTTGTCTCTATCAGTTCTCTATAGCTCACATCGATCTTCGGTATCAAACTACGGTATCGGTCAATTTTAGTCAGGGTGATACCGTATGTTTTGTCCGACGCCGCTGTCCAATTAGCCAAGGTTTTCGACAAGGTTTGCAAAACAATTGATGGGGACGGTCTAGACC